>CAYSSA010000036.1:18560-23944 GCA_964433485.1 uncultured Tepidisphaeraceae bacterium
AACGGCATCCTCGATCTGTCGGCGGCCTATCGCCTACAGCCGGGCACCGGTTGGCTGGTTGGCCCGAGCATCCTGCATGCGCCCGGTTCGCTATGCACCTACGAGCCGCAGTGGGGCTCGGATGTGTTCGGCATGTACCAGTCGCTTGTGGAAGGCCGCATGGTTCCCTGGTCGTTGCTGGTCAAGGACATGCCCAAGAGCAAGCACAAGGATCTGGACTTCATCGTCGAGCAACTGGACTGGGAAGCGAACGTCGATCCGAATTTCAAGGCCAACCACTCGAACCGAAGCTCGACACCGGTGGCGAGAAGGATGGTTACTTCGACAAGTGGATCGTTTACGGCAAGGTTCGCGGCGAACAGCTTTTCAGCGCCAAGGAGCTCACCGTATTGCCGGGGCGGAAAGTCACCATCAAGGACAACGGCGCCAACTCCATCATCACCGTGCAGGGCGAAGGCATGATCAACAACATGCGACTGCAGTGTCCGAAGATGATCGGCTTCCATGAACTGACGGAGGATGAGGTGTTTGTGACGGATGTCGCGGCCAAGGCCGGTGTGACCTATGAAAATACCTCCGAGACGGCACCGCTGGTTGTCTTGCGATACTTCGGCCCGGAGGTCAATCCGCAAGCTCCGGTGATCAAGTACAAAGGCGGCGTCAAGCTCTGAGTTCGTCGCGTTTCGCGGGGCCGCTCTGCCAAAGACGGCGCCGCGCACCCGGCGAGACTTGCGTCAAGTGAACTTCATTGCCTGGTCCTGGTTCGGGCTTCCATCCTGCCCCGTGCGGGTTGGAAGCCCGTTTTCAATGGGCGGATGAACGATGTCTTGCGTCGTCCAAAGCATGGGGTTACCCTCTGAACATCACTTCGGAGGTACTCATGGCAACCGGTCGGATTCTCGTTTTTGTGCTCTGTGTTGGTATGTCGATGTGGGTTAACGCCGCCGAAGAGGCGGCCAAAGAGCCCGGTCAGGAGCCGGCCAGGCCGGCCCGATGGACGCCGGAACAGGCGCAACAGTGGTTCATCGAGCGCGGATGGCTCGTGGGGTGCAACTTCAGTCCCAGCACGGCGATCAATCAACTGGAGATGTGGCAGGCCGATACCTTTGATTTGCCGACCATTGACCGGGAACTGGGCTGGGCCAAGGACCTTGGCTTCAACAGCGTCCGTGTTTTCTTGCACGACATTCCCTGGAACGCCGACAAACAAGGAATGGCCAATCGTATGGAGCAGTTTCTGGCCGCGTGCGATAAGCACCACATCGGAGTCATGTTCGTCCTGCTGGATGCGTGCTGGAATCCCAACCCCAAGCCCGGCAAACAGCCGGCGCCCAGGCCGCATGTCCACAACAGCGGATGGGTGCAGTGTCCGTCCCAGGAGATCCTGAAGGATCCGGCGAGGCATGATCAGCTCCAGGAATATGTCCGGGGCGTCATCGAACGCTTCCGCGATGATAAACGCATCCATGTCTGGGATCTTTACAACGAGCCGGGCAATCGCAACGACTCTTCCTACGGCGCAATCGAACTGAAAAACAAAAACGACCTCATGTTGGCATTACTTAAGAAGTCCTTCGACTGGGCGCGCGCCGCCAAGCCCACCCAGCCCCTGACCTCGGGCGTTTGGGTGGGCGAGTGGGCCGACGAGATTGAGAAAGTCCAGATCGAGCAGTCGGACCTGATCAGTTTCCACAACTACGGCCAGCCCGACGCCATGAAACGCTGCGTGAACAACCTGCGACGTTATGGGCGGCCCCTCCTCTGTACGGAGTACATGGCCCGCCCGGCCGGCAGCACCTTCGATCCGGTGCTCGGTTATCTCAAGCAGCAGCAGGTTGCCGCGTACAACTGGGGATTCGTGTCGGGCAAGACCCAGACGATCTATCCCTGGGATTCGTGGAAGACCAGATACACCGCCGAGCCGCCATTGTGGTTCCACGATATTTTCCGGCCTGACGGCAAACCGTACGACCAGAAGGAGGTGGACTACATCAAATGGACGACCGGGGCCCGATAGCCGTGAGACTGTCGCGCGCAAGCTCATCAGCGGTGGATAGTCGGTGGCCACGAACCATCGCCGACACAACTATTGCATCCGTCAGTCGAATAACGATACTCTTCCTATCGCGGCAAGTCAGACAGATAGGCCACGCGTTATTAGCAGGAGCGCATCATCCATGAATCAACCTCATCTCACCCGTCGTCGGTTTCTTGGTCACTCCTCGCTCGCTGCGGCGGGCCTGGCCGTGGCAGCCCAGGCGCCCTTCGTCCATCTGGTCGGGGCGGCGGCGGCCGACATGCAGGTCAATATCGGCCTGATCGGTTGCGGCGGGCGCGGTATGGGCGCCGTGCTGAATGCCATGGGCGCGGCGACGAAGGTCATCTATCCATCCGAGGGCTATCACACCGAAGATCCCGACGCAAACGCAAAAATAGCCCGCCCAAACATCAAGGTCGTAGCGCTGGCGGATGTGTTTGAGGAAAAGGTGGAGAACTGCCGCTCGCGACTGGAGAAAGTGGGCTGCAACGTCGCAAAAGATAGATGCTTTGTCGGTTTTGACGCCTACAAGAAACTGGTGGCGTTGCCCGAGGTCAACTACGTGATCCTGGCGACGCCTCCGCATTTTCGACCCGCGCAGCTCATGGCCGCCATCGAGGCCGGCAAACACGTATTTATCGAGAAACCGTGCGCGGTTGATGTGCCCGGCGTCAAGATGGTGATGGCGGCCGGCGAACTGGCCAAACAGAAGAACCTGGGCATCGCGGCCGGCACGCAGCGGCGGCATCAGAAGAGCTACGTGGAGACGATCAAACGGATCAGGGACGGGGCTATCGGCGAGATCGTCTACGGCCGGTGCTACTGGAACGGCGGACAGATCTGGGTGATCCGTCGCCAGGACGGTTGGAGCGATCTCGAATGGCAGCTGCGCAACTGGAACTATTTCACCTGGCTGAGCGGCGATCACTACGTCGAGCAGCATGTGCATAACCTGGATGTGATGAACTGGGTTTTGGGAACACACCCCGTCCGCGCCTTTGCCGCCGTCGGCGGCCGGCAGGTCCGCACGGCCGCGGAGCACGGCCACGTCTACGATCACTTCGCCGTCGAGTACGAGTATCCGAACGGAGTTCGCATGTTCAGCCAGGCGAGGCAGATTGACGGGACGGATCACTTCGTCGGTGAAGCCGTCGTCGGATCGGGCGGCACCAGCAATTGTTCCTCGTTCATTCGTGCCAAGAACGGAACCAACTGGCGGTTCGAGGGCGACAACCCAAACCCCTACGAACAGGAACACCTCAACCTCATCGCCAGCATCAGCGAAGGCAAGCCGCTGAACGAGGCACAGGCCATCGCGGAGAGCACCATGACGGGCATTCTCGGTCGCGAGGCGGCCTACAGCGGCAAGGTGATCACCTGGGACGACGCAATGAAGTCAACCTCGCGGCTCGGGCCGGGAAAATACGAGTTCGGTCCCTATCCCGTTCCGCCGGTGGCGATGCCGGGGCAGCACAAGTTCCTTTGAGCCAGCACTGGATCAATTAGACCGCTTCGCGGTCGCGCCTCTTGGAGGCTCCGAGCGGCCCTCGGCTCCTGGTAATTGCATTTACCCCTGAAGTCATGCGGCGACGAGCTTTGGCATCTACTCGTCGTCCCAGCCGACATCGTTTCGGTTGCAGTCGATCCCTTTCTTCTTGGCCGTCTTCCGTTTCAGCGGATTAAAGGCGATGCGGCACAGACGCGAGAAGTTCTCGGCTATGTGTCCCTTGCGTATCCGCCGGTGGTCCTCCTTGAAGCTCACATCCAGTTGCCAGTGCAGGTTGTTCGTGATTGATCCGTGACCGGACATACCCGGCCATGCGTTTGGTATCGACTCTGGGGTCCTGGGATTTGTTCCACAGTGGGTCTCGCTCGCTTCCGTCTTGCCCGCATATTCCGTAGAATTCTGTCTTGGCGAGCGTTAGCCGCCTGTAAAGGAACCCTAGATGCCGTTCTCCCCAATTCCCGAGATACTGGAAGAGCTGAAAGCCGGACGCATGATCGTCCTGATGGACGATGAGGACCGCGAGAATGAGGGCGATCTGGTCTGCCCGGCCGAGATGATGACGCCCGAGAAAATGAACTTCATCCTGGTGCACGGCCGGGGGACTGTCTGCCTTGCCCTGAACTCCGCCCAGTGCGACAAACTCAATCTGCATCCACAGACCGATTCCAATACCGCTCGGCTTGGCACGGCATTCACCGTCACGGTCGATGCCCACCCCCGTTTTGGCGTCACTACCGGAGTGTCGGCCAGGGATCGGGCCACTACTGTACGGGTTGCAACGGCTGATGAGGCGCGGGCGGATGACCTGCTGCGGCCAGGGCATATGAATCCATTGCGAGCGCGCGATGGAGGGGTGCTGGTGCGCGCAGGACAGACCGAAGGTTCGGTGGATCTGGCCCGCCTGGCCGGGCTCAAGCCGGCCGCCGTCATCTGCGAGGTGCTGCGTCCGGAGGACGGCGAGGCCATGCGCCGAGCGGAACTCGAAGTGTTCTGCGAGCGGCACAAACTCAAGATGTGTACCATCGCTGACCTCATCAGCTATCGCCTTCGCCGCGAGCAGTTTGTCCGCCGAATCGAGTCGGTCACCCTGCCCACGCGATGGGGATTGTTCCGACTACATGCTTATCAGTCCATCATTGATCCCGAACCCCATCTGGCCTTATGCATGGGCGGCATTGGCGAACCCGGCCGCGATGGCGCCATCGCCGAGGTGGCCGATCCCGTGCTGGTTCGGGTTCATTCCGAATGCCTTACCGGCGACGTTTTCGGATCGGCCAAATGTGATTGTGGACTGCAACTGGACGCGGCCATGAAGGCCATTGCATCGGCCGGAAAGGGTGTACTGCTTTATCTCCGGCAGGAGGGCAGGGGGATTGGACTGACCAACAAGCTTCACGCCTATGCGCTTCAGGAACAGGGCATGGACACGGTCGAGGCCAATCTCAAACTCGGGTTCCCGGCCGACAAACGCGACTATGGCATCGGGTCGCAGATCCTGCGGCACTTGGGTCTGACGCGAATTCGGTTGATGACCAACAATCCGCGTAAGATCTATGGCCTGGAAGGGTTCGGGCTGACCATCGTGGATCAGATTCCGCTCAAGGTCGAGCCGGGTCCATATAACAAAGCCTATCTCGAAACCAAAAAGAGCAAACTCGGCCACGCACTCTGATAATCGCGTGGCCTGATGTCGCGGACAATGGAATGGCCACCCACTTCGACAATTGAATTGTTTGCCCATTGGACAGTACAAGAGCGGAAGTGTAGGATACGATCTGTTGTGTGTTCCCGTAGCTCAATTGGATAGAGCGTCGGCCTCCGGAGCCGAAGGTTACAGGT
>CAYSSA010000037.1:0-212 GCA_964433485.1 uncultured Tepidisphaeraceae bacterium
GGAGAAGCAGATGCCGTGCGGGAAACCAAACTCGGCGTTGGCGGCGGCGAGTTTCTTCAGAGTGTCGTTGATCTGGTCATGGTGTTCTCGGCGGTTGTAGCCCTTGCCGATGCCGCCCCAGACGCCCGATGTCATGGCGCAGGCAAGCCCGGCTTCCTTCAACTGCGGGAAGACCTTCGGCTCCAGCAGTTCGATGGACTTGAGCCCGATCT
>CAYSSA010000037.1:323-23785 GCA_964433485.1 uncultured Tepidisphaeraceae bacterium
AGATCCGCAGCCGTCGCCAGGCGACCGTCGACCGCCATTGCCGCCGCGGCCGCCGCCGTCGCCAGAAGCCCTCGCCGACTGAGCCGAATTCCACATTTGCCGTTATTCATCGCAGACTCCTTGCCATATAGAGCGTGTAGACAGTGTTGCACGACACCTTGGCATTGTACCGTGCAGGCCGACCGGTCAATACCCGCATTTGCCAGCGCAACCTTCTGAAATCCGGCGCGTTTATCGAACAGACGGCGTATAATTTGCCGATGCCATTGACATCCCAGGGACCTAGACAGTCAGGAGCCAATATGTCCAAAATGCCCGTGTTTGCCGTGGTTGTTCTTCTGTGCTCCCTCATCGCCGGTGCCCAGGCCGGCACGCCGGAGGGTCTGGCGGCCGCCGGCGGGTCCGGACGCGGGCCGGCGAGATCGGCGCCCAGGTCCGATAAGCCGAATCCAGCCACGCAACCCGCGACTCGTCCCGCGAGCAATCTGGCTCAGGAGATGATCAGGAAATATCAGGAGGAGAAGAACAGAGAGAAGGAACAGGCGAAGATCGCCTACATTGACCTTACCGAGCCGGTCACCGAAACGCCGCCCATGTTTGTCCTTTTTGCCGATCGGTCCGTCACCGTCCACGCGGTCCTGCAGGTTTTGCGGCAGGCCCGACTCGACAAAGAGATCCGCGGAGTGCTTCTCAACCTCGCCATGACCGAGATGAACCTGGCGCAGGCGCAGGAGATTCGTGACTCTCTGGTTGAGATCAAGCGAGCGGGCAAGAAGGCCTTTGTCTTCGCCGATGCCTACGATACCACCCGCTACATCGCCGCGTCCGGTGCGTCGGATATCTGCCTCATGTCCGGCGGCGAGCTCGAGATTCCCGGTGTAGGACTGCAGACCATGTTCTTTCGCGGGTTGTTCGACAAGATCGGCGTGAAGCCCGACTTCGTTCAGATCGGCGCCTTCAAGGGCGCCGAGGAACCCTTCACCCGCACCGAACCGAGCAAGGAGTCCCGGGGCGAACTGAACAAAGTGGTTGATGCGCTCTTTGAGCAGATTGTCGACGGCATCGCCTACCATCGCAACCTCAAGCGCGGCGACGTTCAGGACATGATCAACGGTGTTTTCCTCTCGGCCAGGGTTGCCAAAGACCGCCGCTTTGTTGACCACCTCGTCGATCAGGACGGGCTCCGAGATCTGGTTCGCAAGCAGGTGGGCCGGGACATCAATATCATCCACGACTACGGCCGGTCCGAGGCCGAGGAACTCGACTTCTCAAATCCGCTGGCGTTGCTCAAGAGCCTCAACAGCAAGGAGACGGCGGAAGACGCCTCGCCCGGCATTGCCCTGATCTATGCCGAGGGCGACATAGTGGACGGTGAAACCGAGAACCTCTTTGGAGGCGGTTCGATCGGATCGGAGAACATCCGCAAGGCGTTCCGGGTCGCTTCACGTGACCAGAACGTCAAGGCCATTGTCCTGCGCATCGACTCGCCCGGCGGATCGGCTATGGCCTCCGAGGTCATGTGGCAGTCGATACGCCGGGCGGCGGAGCAGAAACCCGTGGTCATTTCCATCGGCTCGATGGCCGCTTCCGGCGGCTACTACATAGCCTCGGCCGGCGAGTACATCTTTGCCGACCCGTCGGCGATCGTCGGTTCGATCGGCGTGGTGGGCGGCAAGTTCGTGCTGAGCGATCTCTTCAAGACCGCGGGCGTCAACACGGAGATCTTCAAGCGGGGAGACAACGCTGCCCTTTACACCATGGACGCTCCCTTCACCGAGTCGCAGCGCAAGCTGGTGACCGAGTGGATGCGGCAGACCTACGAACAGTTCACCGCCCGCGTCATGACCACCCGCAGGGGCAAGATCAAGGACATCGACGAGGTGGCCCACGGTCGCATCTTCCTGGCCAGACAGGCGCGGGCGCTGGGCATGGTCGACGCACTCGGCGGACTGGAGAAGGCCATTGCCCATGCCGCCAAGCAGGGCAAGCTCTCCGGCGATGATTTCGGCATTCGCGTCATTCCCGGAACGCGCACGCTGGCTGACCTGCTGCGCGGCCACGGATTTGACACGCGCTCGCCCATCCGGACCCAACTGTCGCCGGACATCATGGACCTGTTCAGGAGCCTCTCGCCACACAACGCCCGGCTGTTCGCCAGCCAGATGCGGCTGATGCGGCTGATGCAAAGCCGCCCGGTGGTGCTGATGGCGCCGTTCCTGGTGACAACAAAATAATTCGTCCGGGTCGGCCAAGTCCGACGCACCGACTGGCGCTTCCGGTGGCGTGCGAGTGCGCTTAGCGGACAATCGGTTCGGTGCTGACGAACAGCGCTGCATTGCCAGTGTAAACAAAGGCAGGAGCACGCCATGATGATGCGCCTGTTCTTTGTCGCGATGTTCTCCTTGCCCGCGCTGGCACTCGAACCCCGCAAGATCCTGCGGGCCGATCAATCCGGCATATCGCTGCTGCGCCGCGACCGGTGGGGCCCGTATTCCGCCGGGTTCGAGCGGGAAGGCGAAACGCTGGTGTGCGACAATGGCGCGCGGGTGGATCGACTGTCCGGCGCCCATCAGCGGATTGAACTAAATCAGGCCGAGCCTCGTCCGATCATTGCCTCGGCCGCCAGCAGGGCGGAGAATGTCGGCGGATCCGCCGATCCGGATTACTCCATCTATCTCGACCTGCTTCTTGCCGACGGATCACACCTCTGGGGGCAGTCGGCGGCGTTTGCCACCGGCACCCACGACTGGCAGACCCGCTCCGTCCGTATCATCCCGGAGAAGCCAGTCAAACGCGTGGATTTCTACCTCCTCCTGCGAAGGCACTCGGGCAAGGCATCTTTCCGCGACATGCGCCTGGCTCAGCTTGAGATACCGGCCGGGTCGGGCATGTTCGACGGCCAGCCGATCCTGCCGGGCACGCGGCACGAAGGCTACCTGGTGCGCGATGTCGCCTCCGGATCCGATTTCGTGCCCTTCGAAAACGACCAGGCATTGGGCATTCGCATCGAAGCGCGAACGCAGGACAAGCCGAACGCCATGTTTCATCGCGTGAAAGTGATGGACACCACCGGAGAGGATCGAGCGGTGACGGTGCTGTTCACGCGCCCGCTTGATGACCGAATGTGGCACTACATGGCCGGGCCGCGAGGCGTTGTGCCGGCCAAAGCACCGGCCGAGTATCATCCACAGTTGTTTCAAGGCCGTCTGGCGACATTTCCCCTGGCGGCGGTGGCTGATGGCAACATCGGTGCGGCGATTGCCCTGGACATGGAAGCGCCCGCGGTCTTCCGTGTCGGATATGCGGCCGCCACCCGCGAACTGTACATTGCCTTTGATATCGGTCTGACCCGTGAGAAGAACTCGGCCGACCTGGCATTCTGCACGTTCGATTTCGATGCCGCCTGGCAGTTTCGATCGGCGCTGCAGCGATACTATCAACTCTATCCCGAGCTGTTTCGCGTTCGCATTGCCCGGCAGGGGCTTTGGATGCCCTTTGCCAGGATCAGCGCCATTCCAAATTGGGAAGACTTCGGATTCCGTTTCAAGGAGGGCAACGACGAAGCGGCCTGGGATGCCGCCCACGACATACTCACTTTCCGGTACACCGAACCCATGACCTGGTGGATGAAACTGCCGCCGGACACGCCCCGATCCCTTGATGCGGCGCTGGCGCACGCCAGGGCACTGGCCGCGAAGGGAGATCGCAACGCCAAAGCCCTGCTCACCAGCGGCTACCACGATGAGGCCGGCCGGTTTGTCGCCCGCATGCGCAAAGAGCCCTGGTGTGACGGCGCCGTGTGGAGCATGAACAGCGCTCCTGCAATCGCCGGAGAAAATTCGGATTTCCGCAATAAGTGGAACGATGATCTGCGTCAGAGGCTCTACGGCGGCGCGACACCTCTGGCCGGCGAGTACGTTGATTCCGCCGAGGGCTATGTCACGGACGTCTACGATTTCAGGCGAGAGCATTTCGTCGCCATGGCAACCCCGCTCACCTTTGCGCCGGACAGCCATCGCCCGGCCATTTTCCGCGGGTTGATCGCGTTTGAGTATGTCCGCGCTCTGGCCAGAGACCTGCATCCACTCGGAAGGCATACGATGGCCAACAGCACCCCCGATCATCTCTGTTGGCTGGCCGGGCAACTCGATGTCATGGGAACCGAGACCGACTGGAATCCGGGCAACCGCTGGCAGCCGATGTCGGATGCCGCCTTGATGCACCGCCGGATGCTCTGCGGCGCCAAGCCCTATTGTTTCCTGATGAACACCCAGTTCGAGCGCTTCCCGCCGGCGCTGGTGGAAAAGTACATGAAGCGGTCCCTGGCCTATGGCATGTTCCCGGGCTTCTTCAGTCACAACGCATCCGAAGGCGCATATTTCACGCGACCGGAACTCTACAACCGCGATCGCAACCTCTTTCGCAAGTATGTGCCCCTGTGCCGCATGGTCGCCGAGGCCGGATGGCAGCCGCTGACCCAGGCACATGCCGACAATGCCGGCGTTCACGTCGAACGCTTTGGGCGGAAATACCTGACGGTTCTCAATGACTCGGCCGAGACCCGCAACGTGACCGTCACCCTTGACGGATTGGAGCCCGGCGGCGACCGGGATCTGGTTTCCGGACGCCCCATCGCCTGGAGCAGGCAAGCTGTGTTGCTGACACTGGAGGCCGAAGACCTTGCCGTGATCGAGGTCAAATGACCGCACTGTCCGCGGATCACGGTTGCGCGCGTCCGGTTGAGCTACACAGGTTCGCCCGGTTCACGAGTTGGCGGCTGGCTTGCACGGATCGAGTCTATTGAAAACACCAGCAGCGCCAGCCAGATGAGCGGGAATGCGATCTTCCGCGCCGGGGTGAACGGCTCATCGAACATCCACAATGCCTGCAGGAACGAGATCGTCGGCGCAAGGTATTGCATCAGCCCGAGCATGACCAGAGGCAACCGCTTCGTGGCGTTGGCAAACCAAAGCAGCGGGATGGCCGTCACCACGCCGGCCGCCACGAGAATCGCCGCTCGCGCCACCGATCCCACAAGCGGCGTCCCGGCGATCGCTGGATACTCCACTGGCAACGCCGGAGCTGTCCAGACCACCACTCCGACTACGGCCGCCGGAAAGAGCATCGCGGTTTCCACGAAAAGCCCGGCCAGCGGCGATACGTGCGCCAACTTGCGGACATAGCCATAGAACGCGAATGAAAACGCCAGTACCAGCGACAGCAATGGCACCCGGCCGTTGGAAATGGTCAGTATGACGACCGCGGCGACGCCCAGAGCAATGGCTACGATCTGTCCCGGCCGCATACGCTCCTTGAGCAGCGCCACGCCCATGGCCACCGACACCAACGGCAGCATGTAGTAACCAAGGCTGGTTTCCATGACCTGGGAGATGGCGACGGCGTAAACAAACGTGAACCAGTTGACCGACACCAGGACTGTGGAAACGACCAGTTCGAGCATTACGCGCCGGTTGGCGATGGCCGCCCGCACTTCGCCCCAGAGTCCGCGTCGCACGATGAGGGGAAGAAGGATGAACACCGACCAGAAAACGCGATGCGCCAGTATATGCAGCGGCTGCATGCCGTGCAGCAGTTTGAAGTACGCCGGCACCATGCCCCAGACCGAGTACGCGCCCAGGGCGTACAGAAGTCCAGCGCGAAGCTGTCGTGAGTCGTGCGTCATTTCAAGGCGATGATCGATGAGGCAGTGTAGCAGGAGGGGCGAAGGCCGCACAGACACGCCGCAAACCCGAATCCGGTCCAGCACGGAATCCCTCTGCTGTCTGGCATCGGCTGCGGCGGCCAGGTTGGTGGCGACCTGGCATCAGATGGAGGTCATGCGCGTATTGCTCGCCGCAGACAGGCCCGCCGCGTTGAATGCCAGGATGCGGAAATACCACGTCCCCGGCGGCAAGGGCGGCGTGGTATACTTGCCGACGGCCACCCAGCCGGGCGTCGCGGGCAATTGTGCGAGATTGCTCCAGCTGGATCTGTCGCCGGACACCTGTACGAGGAACCCTTCTTCGGTCGTGCCGTTGTCCTGCCAGGTCAGGCAAACCGTGCCGTTGGGCTGGAGCGACGCCCACAGATTGCGAGGCTGGACTGGCGCGCTGACCGGTGCTGTTGTCACTGTGGCGCTGGCGGTCGCCGACAGCAGACCCGTGGTTGCCTGAATGACGGAGGCGCCGGTGGCGGGAGCGGTGAACATGCCGCCCGTGGTGATCGTGCCGTCGCCGGAGATCACCGACCACTGCGCATCGCTGACGACTGGCATGACTTTTCCGAATTGGTCGATGGCGGTGGCCGAGAACAGCCGGCTGGTGCCGGGGAGCAGATTGACCGAGCCCGGGACGATGGCCAGCGAATGGGCGGCCCGGTTGACGGTGACGTTGACCAAGGCTGTAGCCGTCTTGCCCATTGGATCGGCGACCAGGACGCTGAATTCATACACGCCTGGGGCATAGAAGGTGACGTTGGTGAGCGCGGCGGCGTGCGTGTGATTGGTCGAAAAGATCGGATCGGTGGCGCCGGCGGGCTTGCCCGAGACGGACCACGAGTAGACCAGATACGATTCGCCGCCATCGTCCGCCGCGACCACCTGCAGCGAGGTGCTGGTCGAAGTCACCGGATTGGCCGTTGCCGCGGGCGCGTGGGTGATCTCCGGCGCTGCGTTGAACACCGTGACACTTGCCTGGTCGGTGATTGAACCGATCGCGGCCGTGACCAGGCCCGACCCCGGCGAATCGCCACTGTTGAGCAGGCCCGAGGCATCAATGAAGCCAATGTTCGTCGTCCACGAAACCGAGGCGGCCATCGGCTGGCCGAACTGATCGCCGACACTGGCCGTGAAGGCCAGGGGGGCGTTGAGCTGCAGGCTGGCGTCTTTGGGCAGAACGTTGATGGTTGCGGGCGTCTGACTGACGACGACCGCAACGGAGCTTGTGGTGCTCAGTCCGCCGGCGTCCGTGATCGTCACGGTGAAACTGTACACGCCGGCTTGCGAGAAGATCGCAACGGTGTTGCGGGCATCATTCGAGTTGTTGATGCTGAAGTTGACCGGCGCCGTAGGTGAACCTGTGGTGGCCCAGGAATAGGTCAGGTTGGCGGCGCCGGCGTCGTCGGCGCCAAGGACCGACAGATTCGTCGTGACGCCTGAAACCGCATTCGGCGAGGCCGACGCGGAGTTGGCAACCGTCGGGGCCGTGTTGGTCGTGATGGCGCTGGCCGTGGCGGACAGCGATCCGCTGGCGGCGCGAATGGTGGAAGTGCCGCTGGTGGTCGGCGCGGTGAACAATCCGCCGGCGCTGATCGATCCGCCGCCGGACACCGTCCAGGTGAATGTCGGTTGGGCCGCCAGCGCGTTGCCGAACTGATCCCTGGCGGTGGCGATGAATTGTGCCGTCTGGCCCGCGCTCAGGCTCACTGTCGTGGGCGCGACGCTCACGCTGGAGAACGTCTGGTTGACGGTGACGTTCACGGAACTGGTTGTGCTGAGACCGCCGCTGTCGGTTATGGTGACGGTGAACGTGTAAGCGCCCGCCGCGCTGAAGGTTGCGCCTGTGGCCTTGGCTGCGTTGGTGCCGTTGACGGCGAAGACGGGGTCGGGCGCGCCGGCGGGTTTTGCGCTTACTGCCCAGGTATACGCCAGGTTGGATTCGCCGTGGTCATCATCCCCAAGCACCGATAGACTGGTGGCGGTTCCGACGACCGTCGAAGGCGTCGCGGTCGCCGCGGTGGTCACCGTCGGGGCGTTGTTGGAGACGGTGACATTGTCGAACTTGCTGGCGTTCAGGGTGGTGGTCGTATTGCTATCGGCCGACAGGCCGATGTACACCTGGTTGGCCATGGAAATGGTGACTTGTCCCACCTGGGTCCAGGTGGTGCCGTCGGCGGAGCAGTAGCCGGTAAGGACCGAACCCGCCCGCACCAGGCGCACCCAGTAAGGGGCCTTGACCCCGGTTGTACCGGCAATGTGCGTGCTCGAACCGCCCGTGGAAGTGCGATACTGCATCGCAATGCCATTTTCGGGTGTGACCACGACCATGGCGTGACGTGAGTTGGCCGTAAGACTCTCGCGGATCATTACGCCGACCTTGGACCAACCACCGGTATTTTCCTGGGCTGCGACACGCGCGGTGATCTGGCCGTCGCCCTTGAGAATCTGATAGGTGTACCGGAAGGCGTCGGCGGAGCCCCAGATGTCCGATCCGCTGGAGATGACATCGAACGTTCCCGCGTTGTATCGGGTGGCGCCGGCGCCGGCGCTGATGGCGCCGATATCCTGGCTGATCCATGGCGAAGGAAGGGTTGTTGTGGCCGGAGTGGCTGTGAACAGAGGTGCGTTATAGACGCTCTGCGTATAAGTGTTGGTTCCTAGAATGCGGTAGTAGTATTCCGTAAACGCCGAGACCGTCGAATCTGTATAGGTCGTCGTGCCTGCAGGCAGCGAATTGGTCAGGGTGGTCCAGGAACTGTTGTCCGTTGAGCGATCAATTCGGTAGGCCGTCTCGCCGGCGATGTCCGTCCAGTGGAACACAATCTGGTTGGATTGAATGACATCGAAGCCGATGTTGGTCACGGCCGCCAGACGCGATGCACCGGTGACCGTGTAGGCGATGCCATCGCCAAGTGAGCTCAGTGGAGTAATTCGATAAGTGTAGTTGGTTCCAGCAGTTACAGTGCTGTCGGTGTAGCTTGGGGTGTTTGCCGCAAGGTTTGCCGCGCGTGTGACCCAGGTATTGCCACCATCCGACGATCGCTCGACTCGGTAGCCGGTTTCTCCATCCACATCCTTCCAGTCGATCACGACCTTGGTTGTGGAAACCGAGATGAACGACGGCAGATCCGAGCGCGGTGCCGAGGGTGCGGAGGGACGGTTGATGGCCGACGCCGAGTCCGACGGAATCGAGTTGCCGGAAGCGTCCTTGGCGCTCACGCGATAGAAATAGCGCAAAGAACCAGGCAGGCTGTTGTCGGAATAGGTGGTGGTTCCGGTGGTCGAGCCGATCAGGGCGTAATGAACGCCATCGGAGGATCGCTCGATGGTATAACCGATTGCATCGGTGACGGCGTTCCATGAGAGATTCAGGCCACTTCCCGTGCCGGGCGACACCGTCAGATTCGCCGGCGCCGACAGCGAGTTGTAGGTGGCTGGGGCACCGATCGTTCCGGTCAGCGATACGTTGTCAAAGGTCGTGGTGTTCAACGCGCTATTGTTGTGCGCGGTGACCGCCAGCCCAATATACACGTTCGTCGGCAGGCCGCTGAAGGTCTGGGCCGAGCCCCAGGTACTCCAGGAGGATCCATCGGTCGAGCGATAGGCCTGTATGGTGTTTCCAATGCGCGTCAGGCGCACCCAGACGGGCGAGAAAGCGGATGCCGTGCTCCAGTAACCGCTGGTGCTGCCCCCGGTACTGGTTCGCCAAGCGGCCTGAAGACCGTTGGACGGCGTCGTCAACATGGCCATCTGGCGGCTGTTGGCCGCGAGCGATTCGCGAATCATCACGCCGACCTTGGCCCAGCCGTCCGTATTGGTCAGGCTTGTTACGCGGGCGGTGATGGATCCATCGCCGGTGAGCATCTGATAGGTGAATCTCAGACCGTCGGCAGTATTCCATATATCGCTGCCGGAGCCGGCGATAGTCCAAGTGTCGCCAACGACGCTGTACTGCGCGTTGCCGGGATACGCCGTCACGCTGCCGATGTGCGCCGTGTCCCAGCCTGCGGGCAACTGTCGCGCGCCGACATCATAGCTTCCCTGATCGCCATAGTTGCCATGACTGGCGACAGCAATGTAATAGGTTCCCGCGGGTAGATTGAGCGCGAACTCCTGGCTGTTGATGGACGAATCGGCGGCAGCCAGAAGTACACCGGAGGAACTGAACAGCGATAGCTTCGCGTCCAGTCCCGAAGGGGCCACCGGTGTGACGTGGATCATGTAGGCGGCGCCTGATGAGACGAATGAGAAGTAGTCCACATCGGCCAGCCGCTCGATGATTCCCGATGCAACGAAGGCAGGTCCGCTCGAAGTCATCGCCGTGGCGGTGGCGGATGTATTGCCGTGGTCGTCGCTGCGGTAGCCGTCGCCGGTGTAGCCGGCCGGGGCATTGGACTTGATCTTCGAGGCGATCTTGGCCATGTCGTCCTGCAGCACCGATGGATCGCTGGAGGGATGCCACCAGGTCCACTTATGCACCACGCCGTCATAGTCCACTCCCATCAGCGGACCGTGCAGGTCGTCAAATTTGACGGCATATTCGCGCGACAGATTGCCCAATGCATCGAACTCGGCGGTGTGACTGTTGCCGAAGTTGTGGCCGATTTCATGTGCAATTCCCGACACCCGGCTTCGGGCATCTCCGCTGTTGTTCCAGCTTCGGGCGATGGTGTTCGGAAACACGCCCACGTAGCTGTATCCGCCGCTGATGTTGTTTCCGATGGCGTCCCAGGCGGTCTTGGTTGTCGAAACATTGGGTTGTTCCGTGGTGACGTCCACGTCGAACATCGAGTAATAGATTGACATTTGCCGCCAGCACTCGGTGATGCTGGCCTGCTCGGCGGCATTGAACGTGGTTCCGTCGGCGTCTTCACTGTAGGCCGTGGTGTTCGAGGCGCTGTCGCCGTCAAAATCAAGGAAGATTGTGGCTGGAGCGCCCGGCAAGCTGTGCAGAAGCGGCAGCCCGGCGGCGTTTGTGGCGGCAATCCGCATCTCGGTCGGCTGAAGGGTGTCGGCGCTGGACCTGGCCCTTGGCTGCGGCCCGCGACTGGTCGGTCCACCCCACACACTGACCACGAACAGGTCCGATAACGGCGCATCGCTGAGCAGCGTTCGCTGCTCCAGGGTCTCCATGGCGATCCGAGAAACTCGGGGAATGCCCCTATTGCGCTGTCGGTTGCGAACTCCAGACTTCATGCCATCTCTCCAGCACCGTGATTCTCGGGATGCTCTGCGATTCGTCGCACGAACACGCGAAGAGGCCTCTCACGCCCGAGATGACAATACCCTGATCGTCGGTGCCCTTCAACGAAAAACCGCCGATGGCCGGTGAAATCGGGACAATCAGGTGGATGTGTGTCGTCGTGGCCGCGTCATTAGGGTTCCCACGGCGACCAATCCAGCCAGCACGACGCCGGGCTCGGGGACCAGAGCGTACTCAGGCTGGGTCTGGAAATCCTGCGGCCAAATCTGCTGATAAAGTTTTTCCAGCGGAATAGGGCTTTGGTCAACGATCAGGTTGCCGCCATCGCGATGAGACGGCAACGCGGACCAGCCATCCGCGCGGTCATTCCCTGGCGCTGGACCGGAGAGCGGCCCGCTCACCAAGGCGCTGGGCATCGCCCTTGTGTCGAGCGAGTCGGCCAACCCCGCCGGCGCGTCGCCCAGCAGCATCGTTAATGCGTCGCGCGGGTCCGGCGCGGTCAGCGCCAGCAGCGAACGAACATCCGTCCACACCGGAACATCGCGATCCCGGCAGGCGAGTGAGATCGGGGACAGTCGCAACTGCCTCGTCCATGCACGATCCCCGTCATCGATCAGAACGGCAAAGGTGTCGGTGTCGCCCGAGGCGACAACCGCTTCGTTCCACTGAATGCCCTCTCCCTGGCGGTATTGAAGCAGAATCTGGTCTCTGGTGCCAACAACAATGCGCTGAACGCGATCCAGATCCAGTTGCATCGAGGCCGGCGACGCCGATACCGCCTGCTGTGCCGTCTGTCCGGCGGTTGATGGACCGGCGCACATCGAGACGCAGCCGATCAGCGCCAGCAGTGCCGCCGCCACGCCCGCGCTGATTGCCAGGAGCAGGCGCCTCGCGGCCTGAACCATGGCGGTTGCCGCGCCGTCGGCAATTCCCGCGGCCGAATGTGATGCCGCCATCTCGCTGGCGCCAATAACCTGAACGCTCTCCGTCAATCCCGTCGGCATCGCGACGGAAGATCGAACCAGCAGCAGGCCGAGCAGCATCGCCGATGTGGCGCACACGCCCTGGCGACTGAGGATGCCCCGGAGTTTCTCGACCGCCCGCGAAACCCGCTTCTTGGCGGCCTCTTCCGACACGCCCAGCCTCTGACCCACCTCGGCCAGGCTCAGGTTCTCGAAGAACCGCAATAAGATCGCCTGCCGGTCATCGCTTTTAAGGCAGGAGATCGCTTCGTCAAGGACCGGGGCGACCTGCTCCCATGCCATCTCTTCCTGCGCCGTGAGATGACTCTCGGAAAGCTCGGCAAATGGCACCAGTCGGCGTTTTTCCCGGCTTCGCTTTTTCAGGGCGTCGGCCACCGCAAAACGGCTGGTCTTGAACAGCCAACCCCGGAGAATGACATTACCGCTGATCTGGCTCGCCTTCCGCGCCAGCAGAACGAACACCGCCTGAGCCACGTCCTCGGCCAAGTGGCGGTCGCGAACGCCGCGAAGACAAACAGCGTAAACCCAGCCAAGATGACGACTTACGATCTCGGCGAAAGCTTGCTCGCTGCCCGTTTCGGCGTAGTCACGGAGCAGTTGCATGTCATCCATATGACAACCTTGTTACGAGCCCTTTAACCATCCAGAGTATACCACAGAAACAACTTCCGTGACGGGTTTTATCGGGCAACCAGATGGCCTCGGAATACCCATTTATACTTATGGACGCAGCGGTTGCATGGTGACATGACAATAAGGTCATTATATGGGATTGCTGGTCTGACTTGCGTCGTCTTTGAACAGCGCGACAAATACCACAAGCACGATCAGCGCCATAACGCATGGAATCAGCCAGAAGGGGGTCCAACTGACGATCTCGACCATCTTTGCGGGATGTGTCACGCTCGTCGTCTCGACGGCAGGCTTGGTGGTGAACCAGTCCAGAAGTCGACCCATAACCTGAGCCCCGATGCCAAGGCCCAAGCCTTGGGTTACCAGCACCAGGAACCCCTGGGCTTGGCCGCGGATGGCGGCCGGAGCCTTCTTCTCGGTGTAGATGAAGCCGGTGACAAAGAAGAAGTCATAGCAAATGCCGTGGAGAATGATGCCCAGCGTGACCATCCAAGCCTGGTGGGTGGTCCATGCCCCGGCAAACAGCCCATAGCGAACAACCCACGCGAGCATGCCGACCGCCAGCATCCATTTTGCGCCCAGACGGGCGAAGAAGATCGGCATGATGAGCATGAAGAAGATCTCGGAGATCTGCCCAAACGACATAACGATCGGCATGTTCTCCGCCTTGATGCCGGTTGCCCCGGCGAAGATGGGCGCGAAGGCGTAGTAGGCCGCCAACGGGATGCAGATCAGGAATGATCCGATGATGAAGATCGCGAATGACGGCTGCCCGAGCAGGGCCAGGGCGTCCAGACCCAGAATGTCGCGGACGGACGCGGGTTTGCCCGCTGCCGGCGGGGGAGTATGCGGCAGCGTGAAACTGTAAATCCCCAGCAGGATGCCCGCACCGCCGGTAATGTAAAGGAAGTGGCTCATCGCCGAGATGGTATTGTTCACCGCTTCGGCGTTGTTGCGATCCACATCAGCGGGGAGAAGGAACTTCGCGGCAATGCCGATTACCCAGCCCGCGATGATCCAGCCGATGGTGCCGAACACGCGGACCATCGGGAACTGCTTCTCGGGGTGCGTCATGTTGGCGAAAGAGATCGTGTTCGTCAGGCCCAGCGTCGGCATGTAGCAGAGGGTGTGCACCAGCAGCACGGCAACGAACGGTATCCAGCCTTTGCCGGCCATCGACGGGGCCAGCAGCATGGCCACGCCGCCAATGACATGCAACACGCCCATGACTTTCTCCGTGGCGAAGAAGCGGTCGGCGACCATGCCCAGGAAGAACGGCGAAATGATCGCCGCGATCGGACAGACCGTGTAGGCCCACTTGACTCCATCCGCCATGCCATGGAGTTTCATGTAGGTGCCCACCGTGATGTACCACGCCCCCCAGATGAAGAACTGGATGAACATCATGATTGACAGGCGGGTTCCGATTGCCGAAGCGGCCGGTTGGTGTTGAGCGGTGGTCATCACGGACTGTTCTCCTTCCCAAGAGTTGTTGGAAGTCTAAGCATTGAGTCGTCAGGCCACAAGCACCTTGGCAACGCGCTCAGTCGCCGGGAGGGGCGATGACCGCGGGCGACTCGGAGGCGGGACGGTAGATCATCCACAGATTGCGGATGTAGATAAACCAGCCGAACGCCTGTCCAAGCAGGCCGATCGGGTCGCGACGCCAGAGGAAATACGCCATCAGCATCGTGGCCCCGCCCAAGCTCATCCACCAGAAGACCGGCGGCACCACCGATTTCTTCTGTTTCTCGCTGACCAGCCACTGGATCACCATGCGGCCGGTGAACAACACCTGTCCAAGAAACCCCAATCCGACCCAGAAATAGCCGAATGGCGAGGAGATGTTGAGAAGTGTTTGTCCCCACGACCGGGTGGAACGCTCGCGGTGCATCCGCCCCGCCAGTTCGTCCGGGGTCAGTTCAACCAGTCTGCCGTCGTGTTGATGGATCAGGAATCGGTAATGCTGGGTGTCGTCGCGAAAAAGCAGAGCTTTGTCGCGAGCGTCAGGGAGCTGCACGGTGACCTCGACTCCACCGGGCCGCGCGGGACCGGTCTCGGTCAGCGAGAAATACACCCAGACGGCCAGTCCGGCCAGAAGGCCGACTTCCAGAAGAATCAGATAGAGGCGCTTCATGCGTACCGCAGACGGCTGCGGCGGGCTGGATTATGCCCGCCGCAGGGGGTTTTGGACAGGGACTGATATTGAGAAAGCGATGGCCGGCCGGCATTTACCGGCGCGGTGTTCACTTCATCATCTCGGCCACGGTGTCCTTGATCGCGTCCGCCCAGATCTGGTACCCCTTGGCATTGGGATGCAGGGCGTCGGGCATGATTTCCTTCGGAATCGCTCCGTCCTTGTCCAGGAACTTCGCGCCGATGTCGAGGTATTTCACGGTCTTACCGCCGTCGTCGAGCTTGGCGATCTCGGCGTTGATGGCCTTGATGCGGGCGCGGGCGGGATTGTCGGCGGCTGCGGCGCGGGGGAATATCCCCAGCAGCAGCACCTTGGTCTTGGGCAACCGTTTCTGAATCTCCTTCACACAGGCGGTGATTCCGGCCACGATCTCCTCGTTGCTGTTGCCGCCAAGGTTGTTGGTTCCAATCATCAGAACGGCCAGCTTCGGGGAGATGCCTTCGACCTCGCCGTTCTGCAATCGCCAGATGACGTGCTGTGTGCGGTCGCCGCCGATGCCGATGTTGAATGCCTTGAGGGGCGCGAAGTTCTCGGCCCAAACGGTCTTGCCGCCGCCACGCCAGCCGTCGGTGATCGAGTCGCCGACGAACAGCAGGTCCACCTTGCCCGCCAGTTCCTTGACCTCCTTGAGGAAACCTTCGTGCCGGGTCATCCATCGGGCGTCGCGCGGCTTGGGCTCAACGGCCGACTCCTTGGGTCTCGGCTGCTGCTGTCCGGCGGCGGGCTCCGCGGCGAGACAGGGGACAACTCCAAAGGCAAAAACGGCAGTGACGATGAGTTGACGGATCCATTGGGTCATGGTTTCTCCTAAAATGACACCGGTACACGGGCCGGATGAACCTGTGTACCGGGGAGATCGGCTGAATGTTGCCAAGCGGGATCACTCGAGCGTGAACCACTGCACCTCGACCCGGCGGTTCTCGTCGGCTTTGCCGACGGGCTCATCCCAGCCACGGCCCTCGGCGTCGAGACGCCCGGCATCGACGCCATTCTTCTCGGTGAGTACGCGTTTGACCTCGGCGGCGCGGTTCTTGCTCAGTTCCTTGGCACGCATTGCCTGCTGGCGGACCAGGGCCTCGCCGCCACGACGGCGGAATTCGTCGATCATGCTGTTGTCGACATGGCCGCGAAGCAGCACGGTGGAACCGGGACTGACCTGGAGCAGTTTTTTGATTGCTTCAAGGTTCTTGGTGTTGTCGGCATTCGTGAGGTCGAGAATGGCCGAGTTGGGCTGGAAGAGAAAGCGGATGTCTTTGGAAAGCAGTGGATCGCCCTCGACCGTCTGATTGCCGCCGGAGCGGATGGGGGCGATGGCGATCTTCTGGTTCTTGAACGTGCCGGCCTGCTCGATGGCTTTCAGGTGGGCCAGATCAAGGAACTTCTCGGCGTCGATGGGGTTGCGGATCAACTCCGAGCCATAGGCGTAGACGGCTGACTGGTAGATGCCGTTGAAGCTGCCGGCGGCATCGATGGCGCCCGAGAAGAAGGCGAGGTTTTCCGGAAGGTTGGCCAGGTGGACCTTGGCCAGTTCCGCGCGGGTCTTGGCCTTGTCGCCAAACTTGAGGGACTTGGACAGCAGATCCAGAACCGAATCGGGCGTATCGCGAACGATCTGGTTGCCCTCGAGAAGACCCTCCACCAGACCGGCCACGATCTTGGGGTTGGCGGAGGCGAAGCCCTTGTTGACAACCAGGATGTCGGCCACAACCAGCAGGTTGCGGTTGCTGACGAGCAGCGTGGCTTTGCCGTCGGAGCCTTCCACGGCGTCGCTGGTGAACGGCGCCCAGCCGACGAACCCGGCGAGGCGGTTGCGGCCGGCCTTGAGATCGCGGCTGAAGAGACTCGCCGAGCCTTCGGCGTCGGCGCAGTAAACCATGTTGACCTTGCCTGGATTCGGCGCGGTCTTCAGGTCCGGCAGCATGTTCACCTCGAGCCCGGCCTCTTGTGCAAGGTATCGCAGGAAGAAGTCGGCCTCGGTGAATTGGGGAGCGGCGATGATCTTGCCCTTGAGGTCATTGATCTTCTTGATATTGCCGCGGACGACGATGCCGTCGGCGCCGCGAGAAAAACCGATCTGCGCGGGTACGACCACCTGAAACTGCTTGCCGTAGACCGCCAGCACATCGGCGGTGGTTGCCGCGGCGGCGATGCGGCCGGAGTTCAGCGACGACCAGCTTTCAGATTCGCTGAGTGTCAGCTTGACCTTGAAGCCGTGCTTCTTGAAGAAGATGGAGTCTTCGTTGGGCGCCAGGCCGTTGTTGGCGGCGATCAGGCCCGAATACCCGGCGTACTGGCTGATCTCGATTTCAACGGTGTTGTCTTTCATCGCGTAGGCCGCCGCAGCCTTCAGCCGCGGGACTTCGGTTCGCGTTTCAACCAGTTCGGCGTCGGCGGCCAGGCCACTCAGGCCGGGGTCTTTTCTGTCCTGGGCGACGGCGGCGACAGCCAAGAGTGCGAGCGGCAGAAGAAATGGCAGGTTGAGCATCTTCATGAGTCTGCTTCCCTTATGAACGAGGCGGAAAAGCTACTTGAGCATCTCGTCAATGTTCACTCGTCCGGGCGGCTCCTTGGGCGGGGCAACCTGGAGCGGATCGTTCTCTGAACTGATGGCGGCGATGGCCGAGGTCATCTGCCGCAGTTGCGATTCGGCCGAGCGGAGTTTATCCACCTCGGCCATGCCCTGGTTGAGTTTCACCTGCTCGATGTCCAGAGCAATTTTCTCGCGAAGCTCGGCCAGACGGGTGTTCTCGGCGCGGACGGCAGCCGCCAGGTCATCGAGCTTTTTCAGGAAGTCGTCGTACTTGGTCGCCATCGGGCGGCGTTCCTCGACGTATTGCCGGGTCTGCTGGAGGACGGCCTGGGCCTTCTCGCGGCTGAAGGAGTGCTCGCCGATGCGCACGGGCCAGCGGTCCTCGTCCTCGGCGCGTTGAACGGCGTCCGACAGCCGCTTGTTGATATTCTCCACGTCACGGATGTTTTCGATGAGCGTGTTCCGCTTGTTCGAGAACTGGTCGCGGCTCTTCTGGATCGAGACGAGCTTTTTCTCGTTGGCGGCGATCTGCGCCGCTACCTGCTGGTCGGACCAATGCAGGTATCCCTGCGGATCCCTGGAGATTTCCTCGGCGGTCCATTCGGTACGCTTGGCGGCCGGTGGCTGCGGAGCGCCGCCCTTGCCGGTCGAACGATCGCAGCCGCCGCCCGTAAGAGCGGCGGCCGCGAGGATGAAGATGAGGCTGAGCGCGGGTTTCATCCGAATCGCTCCCTGTGAATCGGCTGATCTCACTTGATCTTGCCCATGACCTTGTCAAACTCGCTGGTGTCGGCCGCCGGCGTCGAGGAACTGGTCAGTTCATCCAGTGACGGCATGCCACCTTTGTCACTGGCGACATCGATGACGCCCTGGACTGCGCCGGTCATGCTGACGAGGCGGGTCTTGAGGTCATCCGTGAGCTTCTGCACCTTGAGCAACTCTCGGTTGGCCGCAATATCGGCCAATTGCGTGGTCGCATCGCCCTGGGCCTTCTCGATCTTGGCAACCTGGGCGTCGAGTTTCTTCAATCCACCGTCAACCTTGCTCAGAATCATCCGCTGGGTTTCCGTCTCTTTGAAGATCTTGACCAGGAAGCTCTTGATCCAGTCCTTGTCGCGCTTCTCGTTGTTGTAGGTCACGGGCCAGGCATTGTCCTTTTCGGCCTGCTCATAGAGGGCCTTGACCTCGGCCAGCACCTTCTCGCCAGTGCGCACCTTGGCGGCCGCCGACTCGTGCATATCAGACAGTTTGGCCTTGTTCTGCGCCACGGAGATGCGGTCGGCCTTGAGCTGGACGATCGCGTCGTTGATCTTCTTCTCGCAGAAGTTGAGGTAGTTCACCGGATCTTTGGCGATGTTCTCCGGGGTCCACCTGGTCATCTGGTCGATGTTGCTGTCGACCTTGGTGCGGAAGACATCGCTGCCGAAGTAGGCGACGAGCCCGATAATGACAACCAGTACGATCGCGCCAACGATGGTGGTGTTGCCGACGCCTTGACGTGAGACTCTCATTAGATCCCGATCCTTTCGTTAACGAGCCGGTGGCTGGACTTACCGCTTGCCAAATGGCATTCTAGCGTGAGCGTAATCGGTTCGTCCATTGCCGGCACAACTCATATCCCTTGATATATTCGGCACAAAACGAGCGCGGGCCATTATAAATCGCGGGAACGATTGGATACGCCCGCCCTTGGCCTTAAACCCTTCGCCCGGGGGCTTTCTTCTGGTAGATTGGCACGGCCTATTCAACTTCAGGAATTCTCCATGGCACACCTCACATCACGACAGAGAGTCCTCAACCACCTGCGCGGGCAGTCCGTGGAC
Organism: uncultured Tepidisphaeraceae bacterium; assembly: GCA_964433485.1. Classification (GTDB taxonomy): domain Bacteria; phylum Planctomycetota; class Phycisphaerae; order Tepidisphaerales; family Tepidisphaeraceae; genus JANYKD01. Next base: position 19,409 of record CAYSSA010000037.1, read on the forward strand.
CACCTGCCGCTCATGCCCATTACCATGCAGTTCGCGGCCGATCTTATCGGCGTCAGATACCGCGAGTATGCGACGGACCACCGCCGCCTCGTCGAGGGGCAGATGTGCGTTGCCGAGCGGTTTGCAGTTGACTACGTTTCTTGTATATCCGATCCGGGCCGGGAGTCGAGCGACTGCGGCGCCCGGGTGATCTTCACGGATGACAGCCCCCCGGCGCATGATGAGGCCGACGCCCTGCTGGCCGACAAGGCTGTCCTGGCGCGCCTGAAGTGCCCCGATCCGGCCGGCGGCGGACGCATGACCGATCGGCTGAAGGCGGTCTCGCTGTTCAAGGAACGAATCGGCAACGAGAAACTGATCGAGGGCTGGATTGAAGGTCCGTGCGCTGAGGGTGTCGATTTGCGCGGCATGAACAACCTGATGATGGACTTCTTCGAGGATGAATCGTTTGTCCGCGACCTCTTTGCGTTCTGTGTCGAGATGGGCGCGCGCTTTGCCCGCGAGCAGGTCCGGGCCGGCGCCGACCTGATCGGCATCGGGGACGCCGCCGCCTCGCTCGTGGGGCCGGATATCTACCGCGACTTCGTGTTTCCCTTTGAAAAGCAACTGGTTGATGCCATACACGCCGCCGGCGCGCTGGTTCGCCTGCACATCTGCGGCGATACCCGCCACAGCCTGGCCCTGATTGGCCGGCTCGGCTGCGACATCGTTGATCTCGATTACCCGGTGCCGGTGGCCGAGGCCCGCGCCGCCATGGGGCCGGGCCAGATGCTTCTGGGCAATGTCGATCCCGTGCGCGTCATGCGCAACGGCCACCCCGACCTCATTCGCCGGGAACTGGCAAGTTGCCGGGAGGCGGCCGGCGCCCGGTATATTGTCGGCGCGGGTTGCGAGATTCCGCGCGACACCCCGCACGACAACCTCCGGGCCATGGCTGCCGTGGTATAACATCAGCCAGCGATGTGGTTGAACCCGATCATGCTGGCCGGACTTGGCGGAGCGATGGTTCCGCTGCTGCTCCATCTTCTGGCGCGGGCGAGGTATCGCGAGGTCCGCTGGGGCGCGATGATGTTCCTCGACGGGCTGGATGCTCGCCAGTCCCAGAGCGCTCGAAGTCGGCAGTTGGTGCTGCTGGCGCTGCGAATGCTGCTGGTTGCCGTGCTCGCGACGGCGATGGCCAGGCCTGTGGTGCGCGGGCAATGGGCGACGCTGGGCGGCGGCCCCACCACGGCGGTACTGGTGGTGGATTGCTCCTACAGCATGGGCTGCATGGAGGGCGGCCGCTCCCGTTTTGAGCGGGGCAGGGACGCGGCACGGCAGGTGCTTTGGGCGATGGAGAAGGGGACCGAGGTGTCCGTGATCCTGCTGGGCGATGAACTGACCCTGCTCCACCCGCATCCGACCACCAATCTTCAGAATGTCGTTCGCGACCTCGACGGCATCAGCCTTTCATCCGGGTCGGCCGATTTCGCGACGGCCCTCGAGGCGGCCAGGAAGATCCTCGACCAGCCCTCCAGGAGCGGCCGCGAACTCTACGTGATCACCGACCGCCAGGCGGGGAACTGGCGGAACGTGGACCCCGCCTCCGCCGCCTGGTTGCGCGATCCAAGGCACCCCACTCGATTCTACGTCATTCCCGTCGGCGGGGAGCAGTCGGACAATGTGGCCATCGAGTCGCTGCGCATTGTTGACGAGCCGGCCATTCGCGGCCAGAGCGCCGAGGCCGAAGTCCGCATTCAGAATTACGCGGCGGTTCTGCAACCGGCGATGGAGGTGACCCTTACGGTCATATCGCCGGAGGATTCCGTCCGGCGGACGACCGAGCCGCCTCGCCGCGTGAAAAAGGCTTCGGTCAGCATCCCGGCACGGAGTTCGGCGTCGGTGCGCATTCCGGTCCTTTTCGATCAGTCGGGATCTCACGTCGTATCGGCCGAAATCAACGCTCCCGGGCTCGATCTGGACAATCGCTACGATCTGGCGGTCGAGGTCATGGAGCCGATCGAGGTGCTGATCGTATCGGGGGACGAGTCGGGATCGCCGCAATTGCGGGAGTCATTCTTCATCAGGCTGGCGCTGTCGCCCTACCAGTCGGTCCTGAAGAAGTCCGGCGACCTGGCGCGGGTGACGGTGAAGACAATCGAGGAGGCCGGGAACCTGGATATGGGGAAGTACCAGGTGATCGCGCTGGTCAATGTTCCGGCCGTGAGTCGCGGTTTTGAGCGGGCCATCGAGCAGCGAGTCTACGAGGGCGCGGGACTGTTGCTGTGTCCGGGCAATCTGACGCGCGTGGAGAACTTCAACGAGCTGTTGTACCGGGATGGCGGCGGCCTGTCGCCGGCGCGGTTGCTGGCTCCGGCGCCGCCCGATCCGGCCAGGGCCACGACATTACTGGGGTTGGAGCTTCAGCATCCGGTCTTCCGGTTTCGGCGTGGGGGTGACCCGCGACCGGAGGCGGTCGTGGCGCGCTATTTCCCCGCGGTTCCCCGTCCCGGCGATGCCCGGGTGCTGGCGACGCTCTCCTCGGGCGATCCATTCCTGGTCGAGGCGCCCTGCGGGCGCGGCCGGGTGCTGCTGTTGACTTCCCCGGTCGATGTCAACTGGAACACGCTTCCGCTCCACCCGTTCTTCCTGCCGTTCGTGCAGTCGATAGTCCGTTATGCGGCGCCCGCGCCACCGCCTCGGAATGTGATGCCCGGCGAGTCGCTGACGGCACTGTTCGACGATCCCGTGGAGAGGGCGGAGATCGCTAGGAATGAAGAGCGGGCGGTCCCGGTCGTGTCCGCCGGACGCGCCACCCGGATCAGCTACTCCGACACCCAGCACCCCGGCGTCTACCGGCTGTCGGCGCGCGTCAAGGGCAGGGATCGCGTAGTCCATTTCGTGGTCCAGCCGCGCCGCCAGGAGTCCGACCTGACCCCCCTGACCGAGCCACAATGGCGGCGGCTATCGGCCGAACTTCCTTTTGCCCGGCTCGATCCCCAGTCCCAGGCCATCGGTCCGATCCTTTCGCGGGATCGGCACGGCCGCGAGTTGTGGCTCTCGCTGCTGATTGCCGCGATCGTGCTGGCCGGGCTGGAGTTGTCGCTGACCCGATTCTGGTCGGCGGGGAGGTTGGCATGAGTCCTCCCGTGCTGATTCTCCGGAGTGCGGATCTCTGGATCGCAGCGCTGGCGGCAGGGGCGTTTTCCATCGGGGCCTTTGTCCTGGCGTATCCGGCACAGGTCCGCGGATTGCCGCTGCTGGGAAGGCTGGCACCGCCGGCGTTTCGCGCCGCCGCGCTGCTCACCCTGCTGTTTGCCATGCTTCGTCCCGTGCTTCTGCGTTCGGAGCGTCGAGGAGCAGGGGGCGCTGGTGGTGGTGCTCGACGGATCGCTGAGCATGAGCGTCGCGGATCACGCGCTGCCGCCGGAAGCGGTGGGCAAGTCGCAGGTCCTCGGACAACTGGTTGCGATAGCCGAATCTCTCGGGCGGCTTGGGCCCGATGCGTTGCCGGGCACGCTCTCAGACCTCGATACACTCCTGCGGCGCATGGAAATGACCGCCGATGAGATTGACCGGGCGCAGCGCGAGCTGGACTATGCCCGGCTCTCTGGCCGCAGCGCCGCCGAAGCGCAGAACCGCCTGGATCGGTCGATTGCGGAGCTGATTTCACTGGCGCGCCGCGCCGAGGCGTCGTCCCGGTCCATGCGCTCGCCCGCGACGGAGCACTTCGGGCGCCTGTCGGGCTTCGCCGGCGACCGCGAGACGTGGATTCGACGCATCCGGCAGAACCTGCAGAGAGCCAGGCGCGAGGTGGTTGCCATGCAGGACCAGGCCGACGAGCAGGTGTTTCAGAGCAACCCGCAGGTGCGCGAGGTTTGCACGGAACTGTCCCGCATGAATCGCCTGAGGCTCGCATGGGAGCTGCTGGCGGCGCGCGAGGGCCTGTTTTCCCGCCTGGATGCGCAAATGCCGGTGCTGTTGTTCGCGCTGGGCGACGGCGCCCGCCTGCCGCCGATCTCGCGCGGCGCCTTGCCGATCGAGCCGCCGGTGCAGGCGGATCAGGCGCTTTCGGAAATCGGTCCGGGTCTGCGGCGGATCACATCGCTGCTGGGCAAGAACCCCGTGCAGGCGATGGTGCTCGTCACGGACGGCCGCCAGGTTCCCGCCCGGAGCGGCTCGGACGGCGCCGGCCCGCAGGGCTTTCCCATCTTTCCGGTCCTGGCGGCGTCGGAACACGTTCAGGATGTGGCCGTCACCGGCGTGGAGATGCCGTCGGAGGTTTTCGCCGGCGAGACACTGGTTGCGCGGGTGAATGTGAAGAGCACGAACATCGAGTTTCGCCGGCTTATCGGCGAGGCGGAGGTTTCCGTTGACGGCGAGGCCGCCCGGAGCGCC
>CAYSSA010000038.1:0-1484 GCA_964433485.1 uncultured Tepidisphaeraceae bacterium
GTGTGCGACACGCCGAGCGCTCTTGAAACACAGCAGGAGCGCTGGCTGAAGTACGGGGCCAACGTTGTGCTGGTCTCCCTGCTGGTGATAGTCCTGTCCGTGCTGGTCATCGTGCTGGGCCAGAAATTCAACAAACGGATCGACACGACCATTGCGGGCCTGGGAAATCTCAAGCCGCAGACCATCACGGTGATCCAGAACAACAAGACACCGATCAAGATCGTCTGCCTGTATGCCGAGCCCAAGTGGGAACCGGACACGCCGCCGGAGGAGCGTTTCGATCTTCGCCAGCCCGTGATCGACCTGCTGTATGAGTATCAGAGCAAGGGTAGGAACATCACGGTCGAGATCATCGATCCCGAGAAGCAGGAGACCAAGAAGGACCAGCTTATCGAGGAAGTCACCAACAAGTACGGCGGCGAAATCGAGAAATACAAGGAGATTGTCAAAGAGTATCCCGGCATCTACGACGAGATATCGAAACTGGCGACGGCCGAGGTGGCCATCGTGAAGGACTTGCCGTTCGATCAGGTCAAGGAAGAGAATCTGGCCGAGACCCTCAACCTGGCCTTCATCAGCATTCAGGCTTTTCCCAAGGCTTTGCAGCAGACCAAGGAAAGCATCAACAAGCAATTGAAGCAGAAGCCGCCGGATTACAAGGGCGCGGTGAACCAGGTGCAGTCGGGAACTTCGAACCTGGGCGAGATGCTCGGCGCCATCACCGACAGTTTCGGGAAGCTCAAGGATGACAAGAAGATCCCCGAGGTCTTCCGCAAGTATATGGCCGACAGTCTGCCGCGCTATCAGGCGATCAAGAAGCTGGCCGATGATCTGGCTGAGAAGACCAAGAAGCTGGGCGAGCTTAAGCTGGATGATCTTCGCCAAAGCCTCAAGACGCGGGACTCAATCATCGTCATGGGCGACAAGGAGATGAAGACGATCCCGGTGGACAAGGTCTGGGTTATCCCCGAGGACGCCCGCGGTTTCACCAGCGACGGCAAACCCAAGCCCCGCTTCGCCGGCGAGCAGCAGGTTACCAGCGCCATCGTCTCGCTGACGGCCAAGACCAAGCCCAAGGTGGCCTTCATCCGGGCGGGGGGCGGCCCGCTGACGACGCCCGGCATCCGCGGATTCCAGCGAGGCGGTCCGTTTGCGATGATCGCGTCGCGGTTGCGGGAATACAATTTCGAAGTGGTCGAGAAGGACATCACCGGCATGAGCGCCATGCGGCAGCAGCAGTTTGCTCCGCCGGAACCGTCGGACGAGGAGATCAAGGACGCGATATGGGTCGTGCCCGGCTTCCCCAGTGGCCCGTCGCAGTTCGGGCCGCCGCCCTCGATCGGGCCGAAGCTCAAGGAGCATCTGGATCGCGGAGGGTCGGCCCTGGTCATGGGTTATCCGCAGGGCGAGAATTTCGCGGAAGCGCTGGAACCGTGGGGCATCAAGCTTCGCACCGACGCGGTCGCCGCGCATCAGCCTGTTGT
>CAYSSA010000038.1:1494-6760 GCA_964433485.1 uncultured Tepidisphaeraceae bacterium
GAGAGCGCCGACATTGTCGAGCAGGCCCAGCGCGAGCCGCTGATCTTCCTGCTCCGCAGCTATGGGAATCACCTGATTACTCGCACGGTTGAGGGGCTCGACGGCATTTTCGTTCCCATGAATGTCGTGGAGATCATCGCCAAACCCGACCGCAGCATCACCCAGATCATTCCCGTGCCGCAGTCACTGAAGATCTGGGGCGAGACCAACATGGCAGACGTTCAGGAGGGCAAGGCCCGATACGACGAAGGCACGGCGAACAAGCCCGGCGATCTGAAGCCGCCGCTTTGGGCCGGCGCCGTCTCCGAAAAATCCGGTGGCGGGCGGGTGGTCGTGCTCGGCTCGGCGACCTTCGCCATGGACAACATGCTGGGCTTCCCCGACCAGAACCTGCGAAAGCAGGGGATCATCGTTTCACGCTTCCCGGCCAACGGCGAGCTCTTCATGAACTCAATCTTCTGGCTCGCCAAGCAGGACACCATGGTGACCATTTCCGCCTCGGCGCTGGAGGTCAATCGCGTCAGCGATATTCGCTCCGGCGTCCACAACTTCTGGCGCATCGGCGTCATCTGCATCGGCCTCCCGCTGGCCGTGATTGCAGCGGGGATCTGGATGTTCTTCAATCGTCGAGACTGAGAAGAGAACCATGAACTTCAGAACAACTGCAATTCTGGCTGTGGCACTGGCCGTTGTGGCGCTCATCGTATTTTTCACCAACCGGGGCGACACGCCCCAACCGCCCGAGGGCGGTCGGGCGGTGGTCGATCTGGATTCCGCCAAGGTGACGAAGATCACGGTCGCGCCGACGGATGGCAAGACAATGGTGCTTGAAAAATCCGGGAGCGACTGGAAGCTTGTCCAGCCCATCAGCGCGCCGGCTGACACGTGGAATGTCGATTCACTGGTTCGTAGCCTCACGGAACTGAAGTCGCGAGGCGAGGCCAAGAGCTCGGAGGCCAAGTCTCTGGGTCTCGGCAATCCCGCGTGGAAGATCGAGGTGGTTGCCGGCGATAAGTCGGTGAAGCTAAGCGTGGCGGCGCGCCCGACTGTGGGCGACAATCTCTATGTGCTGGTTGAGGGCGAATCGAAACCGCGATTGATCTCGGCATCTTTGTGCGATCAACTGGAGAAGACGCCTGAGTCCTATCGCCAGACTCGCCTGGTCAGTGCATCATCCAGCGCCCTTCAGCAGATCACCATCACCCAGCCCGACGGCAAGCTGGTCATTCAGAAGAAGGGCAGCGACTGGGAACTGCTGGAGCCGGAGAAGATGCCCCTGGATTCCTCGGCTGTGTCTGATCTCACTTTCGCCATTACAGGGCTGACCGCGACGGAATTCGTCGATGAAAAGGACCTGCCTCTGATCGGCAATCCCGCCAAGTCGCCCAAACGCAGCATCTGGTTCTCGACTGAGGCGCCGACGACTCAGCCGGCCGCGACCCGGCCGGCTGGAACTACCGTGGCCTTTGGCGAGTTCGATAGCATTCTCAAGAAAAACGTGTTTGCCTATCTCGACAGCCCGCGCACATTTGCCAAGGTGTCGGCCACCTCGCTGGATGCGTTCAACAAGAAGCCTCTGGATCTGCGAGACAAAAAGGTTGTGGACATTGTCCCCGCGGAAGTGAGCCGCATCTCGGTCACGTCGGACATCGCGGCCACCACCCGGCCCACCAGCCGCCCGGCCAGCAAGAGCGAACTGGTGATCGAGCGGCGCAAGGAGAACATCGTTCTCGGCCCGGCCGTTCCTCCTCCGCCGGCCACGAAGCCCGCCTCAACGCAGGCGACCACGCAAGCCGCCACCCAACCCGCCACGCAACCGGTCGTTCCGCCACCGCCGGTGAGCAACTGGGTGCTCAAGTCACAGAAAGGCGCCGACGGGAGCAACTCGAAGGTGGATGCGTTGCTGGCCAAGTTCAATCCATTGCGGGCGGAGAAGTATCTGCCGCCGACTACCGCCACGTCGCAGCCTTCGGCCACTTACACCGTGGAGATAACCACGGAACTGGCCGGCAAGACGACCGTCCATCAGCTTCGGATCACTGATCCCGGCGATGAGAAGCCGCTGATCGGAGCCTACAAGGAACTGCGGTTTGAGCTGCCGCGGAGTTTTACGGAGAGCATTACCGGCGATTTCGTCAATAAGGCCGACGCGACGCTGCCGAACGTAACGCCATAGCGGCGCATCCAGGCCCGTGGCACTCGATCGATCCGCACCGGCTCGCATTTGTGAGCCCGTAGGTAAATCATGCCCAAGCCCTTTGCCAACCTCGGCCGCAAGTCGATCCTCACGGATACGCAGATTGCCGATCCGCGGTCGATTCTTGAGGTTTTCGCCAATCCCTTTCCCGACCGTGATTACCGGATCGAATTCATATTCCCCGAGTTTACCAGCGTCTGTCCGGTGACCGGGCAGCCGGATTTTGCCACCATCACCGTCCAGTACGTGCCCGACAAATTGTGCGTCGAGATGAAGAGCCTGAAGCTTTACTACTTCGCCTTTCGCAACAAGGGGATATTCTACGAGGCGGTCACGAACACAATCTGCAACGACCTTGTCGCCGTGCTCAAGCCCCGGCAGTTGCGTGTTGAGGGCCGCTTCAACATCCGCGGCGGAACCGATGGCACGATTGCGGTGGAGTATCCGTTTCGGCTCACGAAACGGCCAGGTGGCCGGGCTTGACCGCACGAGCCATCCGGCTCCGACAACGCATTACAGTTCCCACCCCTTTCGACGGGGATATGCCAGCAGTTTGTTGGCGTCTTCTCGGCCGGTGAACTCCTGTTTAATGGGATCGAACTCGAGCTTTCCTTCGACCAGGGTTGCCAGATTCCCCAGGAGCACGAACTCGGCCAGGGGACCGGCGTAATCAAAATTCGACAGCGCTCTCGGACCACCTTTGACGGCGGCGATCCATTCCATCTCGTGGCCGCGCGATCGCGGCAGCGTCGGCTGCGGGATGGCCAGATCCCCAAACCGCTCACGCGGCAGAAGGGTGAAGGTCGCATTGTGGCCGGTCAGATGCATCGTTCCCTTGACGCCGACGATCAGGCACCCGGCATGGTCCGCCCACTTCTTGTCACCCGCATCGCCCCAGTCAAGTCTCCGGCCCATGTGTTCCTCGATCTCCTTGCGTGTTTCCTGGGAACCGCTGCTCCAGGTGATGCGCATCGGCGGCAGATCGCCGCGGGCCGGGATGTCGTAGTGAACGATCTCCCATTTCGGGAATACATCCGTGGACAACCCGGCCACCTTGCTCTCAATGCCGATCTTCCCGGCAAATCCGCCCGCCGACGGCTCGTACCAGAGCTTATTGAGCTTGAGCGACATGAAGGCAAGATTAGCCGAGTGGCTGGCCCAGTTGCCCAGCGTTCCGGTCGCGAAGTCGCGCCAGCTGTGCCATTGCAGCCAGAAAGGGTGATACGGGCGGTCGGCCGCCGGACCAAGCCACAAATCCCAGTTCAGATACTTCGGGCACTCCGGCCTTTCGGTCGTCGGGGCGCCCTTGCCCCGGCCACCATCGGAATTCCAGACATACACCCTGGTGATCTCTCCCAGCAGGCCCGCTGCCACGATGTCATGTGCCTTGCGGAACTCCGGCGAGGCGGTGCCCTGATTGCCCATCTGCGTTGCGACCTTGCATTCATTGGCAGCCAGCCGCACCGCACGGGCCTCTTTCATATCGTGGGTCAGTGGTTTCTCACAGTACACCGGCTTACCGGCCTTCATGGCCGCCAGGGTGATGGCGGCGTGGTTGTGGTCCGGCACGGCGATGACCACGCCGTCAATCTCTTTGCCGGCATCATCGAGCATTTTTCGGAAATCCGTGAACTTTCGCGCCTGGGGGAACTTATTGAACGCCGGGCCGGCGCGGTGTTCGTTGACATCGCACAGCGCAACGAGATTCTGTCCCATGCCCGGCAGGCAACCCACAAACCAGTCGCCCCGTCCCGATACGCCCACCAGTGCCAGGTTCAACCGCTCGTTGGCGGCAAAGCTGCGTGCGGATCGGCTGTCTTTGAGAATAAGCAGACCGGCCGCCGCACCGAGCAGGTTCCGTCGGGAAAGGCACGGGTTCATGGCATCCTCCGTTTGCCGTCGACTTGTCAGACCGTTGCGCGATATTGTACTCGATGGCCGCTGTCGAGTGTATAGAATTGGCCGTTGGAGCGATCGCTCAGCCGATTCGGCGATATTCTAGTCGAGACTTCCGGGCGCCATGAGCGGCTATTGGACCAGTTTGTGCCGGATGCGATGAGTGCTATCCTGTGGTGATTGTGCTGACGATGGCATTTTGGATAATGGTCAGTCTGAATGGCCGGCGGCCGGCGGAAATGGCGCGGTGGCTGTCGGTGGTGTTGTCCGTTCTGGTGTTCGCGGCCGGATGCTTGTGCGTCGCGGCGGCGACTACACAGCCGTCTCGGACATTGGATGTTGTCCTGGATGACAATTATCCCCCGTATGTGTTCCGGGACGCCGACAGTCATCTCAGGGGTATTCTGGTTGATCGGTGGCGACTGTGGGAGAAGAAAACGGGGTGTCGAGTCCGTCTCCACGGCATGGATTGGGGGGAGGCCCAGCGTCGTTTCGAACGCGGTGATTTTGACCTCATCGACACGATGTTTCGCAATCAGACCCGAGAGCTCATCTACGAATTTTCCAAACCCTACGTGCGAATTGACGTGCCGCTGTTCTTCCACGAGGACATCTCCGGCATCAGGAATACATCGGACGCGAGAGGATTTGTCGTGGCGGTAAAGGCGGGCGACGCCGTGATTGACCGCCTCAGGGCCCGCGGTGTGAATACGCTTGTCGAGTATGGCAGCTATGAGGCCATCATCACGGCCGCTCGCGACGGCAAGGTCAAGATGTTTGCCGTGGATCGTCCGCCAGCTCTGTACTACCTGAACAAACTTGGCATCGCCGACCGGTTCCGGGAGACCAAACCGTTGTACAGCGGCGAGTTTCATCGCGCCGTTCGCAAGGGCGAGTCGGAGACGCTCGACTGGGTGGAACGGGGTTTCGCGGCCATTACGCCGGAAGAGTACGCGGGGATCGACCGTGCCTGGCTGGGTGCGCGGCTGCTCGATGAAAGGGAATGGCGCTGGCTGGGTTTTGCGGGCGCCGGCGTGGCGCTGGTGCTGTTGCTTCTGCTGCTCTGGGCCTGGTCGCTGCGCCGGATGGTGGCCAGGCGCACGCGGGAACTCCGAACCAGTGAAGAGCGGCTGCGTCTGGCACTGGACGCCACAAGTGACGGATTGTGGGATT
>CAYSSA010000038.1:6770-7888 GCA_964433485.1 uncultured Tepidisphaeraceae bacterium
GGGACCTGGTGAACAACAAAGGCTATTTCAGCACGGGCTACTACCGGATGCTCGGATATGAGCCGCAGGAATTTCCCATGAGCGCGCAAGCCTGGCTGGACCGGATCCATCCGGACGATCGCGATCGCGCACTGGCGGCGAACATGGCCTGTGTTGAGAACCGTGTCGCTGCATTCGAAACCGAATTCCGCATGCGGACCAAGGCTGGTCAGTGGAAATGGATCATGGGCCGGGGCAGCGCCGTGGCGCGGGACGCCTCTGGTCGCGCGACGCGCATGGTGGGTACGCATGTCGATATCGACGAAAGGAAACGCGCCGAGCAGACGCGCGAGCACCTTGAGGCCCAGTTGCGGCAGTCGCAGAAGATGGAAGCGGTGGGAGGGCTTGCCGGCGGCGTGGCGCACGACCTGAACAACCTGTTGACCCCCATTCTCGGTTATGCCGAGATTCTTGCCCAGCGGCCCGGGGTGGACGAGGAGGCACGAGAGGACGTGAGGCAGATCATCAGGGCGGGAGAGCGGGCGCGCGATCTGAACCGCCAGTTGCTGGCGTTCAGCCGCCGTCAGATGCTCGAGCTCAAACCCCTGGATTTGCGCAGCGTGGTTGCGGGCGCTGAAAAGATGCTGCGTCGCACCATCCGTGAGGACGTGCGCATTGAGTTGGACTTCGCGGATTCACTCGGGGTGGTGCGGGCGGATCCGGGACAGATCGAACTTGTCCTGATGAACCTCGCCGTCAACGCGCAGGATGCGATGCCCAATGGAGGCGTGCTGACCATCGGGCTGCGCGACGCCGTGCTGCAACTTCCCGCCGATGCCGGCGGCGGCGTTGAAATCGAGCCTGGCCGCTATGTGCTGTTGTATGTGCGCGATACCGGCGTTGGCATGGATGAGCAGACACGGGCGCGGGCCTTCGAGCCATTTTTCACGACCAAAGCCCCTGGGCGGGGCACGGGTCTGGGGCTGGCCACCGTCTATGGCATTGTCCAACAGCATGGAGGCCACATTCTGCTTGAGTCAGAGCCGGATCGCGGCGCCGAATTTCGCCTTTTCTTCCCGCGGGTTTCCGAGCCCCGGGAGCAGACCACCCTGTTCCTGTTTCTGTGGATCGGCGTCATT
>CAYSSA010000038.1:7916-15586 GCA_964433485.1 uncultured Tepidisphaeraceae bacterium
GGAAGACAACGATATGGTGCGCGAAATGACCCGTCGGTTGCTGGCGGACAAGGGCTACGGAGTATTGGCCGCCGCAACGGTCGAACAGGCTGACGAGTTCGTTGCAAGAGAGGGCGCCGCCATACACCTGTTGCTGACGGACGTCATCATGCCAACAATGAACGGCCAGGAACTCTATCAGCATTTACTGGCGCGCCGCCCGGATCTGAAGGTGGTGTTCATGTCCGGTTACGCCAGCGATGTCATCGCTCCCCACCGGGTGCTGGACAAGGACACGAATTTCATCCAGAAACCTTTCACGGCGGCCGCGTTGTTCGAGAAGGTTCGCGAGGCACTCGGGCAATAGGCTCTCGACCGGCATGCTACTGCCAGCGCAGGACACCGCCGCTGTTGGAGAGCCAGGGATTGTAGAGCGCATCCGGCCAGCTTGGCCAATAGTAGCCGTCAATGAATGCCGCCAGAAGATCCTTGCCGCGGCGGCGGAACTCGACATGTCCGTCGCAGAAGGCGACGTTGACGCCGTCTGCGCCGTGATTCTCGCCGGGTTCGGGGTAGTTGTTGATGCCGGTGTTGTCGGCGTCGGTCAGCAGCATCACCGAGGTATTGCCCCGTGTGTTGGTTTCCGACTTGATGTCATCCGCGAGGGTTCCCGTGGCGGGATTGACGATCTGCGGGAACTTCTTGCCGTTGGGCCATGTGAAAGACGACCACATCCAGCTTCTGGTTTCATAACTGTGTCCACCGGATGTCGCCGCGCTGCTGGCCGCGGCCTGTCGCAGATCCGTGGGCCTGGCGACGTCGTTCTGCGTGCTGGGGCAGACGGCAACCTTGATATTCGGCAGGAGTTTTGCTTCCCAGAGCGGATAGAGGCTGTCGTTGCCGCCCGTGGGATCACGGGGGATGAAGCGCCCTCGCTTGTCCTGCTGGGCGTACATTCGAGCGGCACTGACGATCTGCCGCATGTTGCTTGCGCACTTGACGCGACTCGCCTGCTCCTTGACGCGGGTGAGCGCGGGCATGAGGATCGCGATCAGCAGCGCAATGATCCCGATGACCACCAGAAGCTCAACGAGAGTGAATCCGCGACGAGAAGGCATAATCACCTCGGCAATACACGAGACGTGAGCCGGCCGCATGCCGGACATTCACCCAATTGTAATCTGCGAGTTGCGGCCGATGCAACCCAAAAATGCGATTCCAGACGCAGAATCGGCCGGGAAATGTCCAATAAGCACTCGGTCCACGAAGTTGTCCAAAGCCGAACGCCCATTTGCACGATCCATATGGATGAGGGCATTTGCCATGAAGCGCGCTCTACTCGTTGCGTTTCTCGTGTTCCTGATCACCGGCGTTTCGGCCGCGCCGACCACGCGCCGGGTGCGTTCGGATTGGGCCGACTCGGTGACAAGCCTCGGACGGGCCATCGTTGCCAACAAGGCCGACGCTTTGCCCGGGTTGCTCGCGACCGAGGTTGCGATCCAGCGTTTTGACGGCAGGGCGGCCGGACCGGCGAAGCTCTTTACGCTGCCCGCGACCAGGGTGCTGCTCTTCTGCCGCGCCTACAACGACGTTCCCGATACGCTCGCCGGAGACCTCTCCGAGGCGGCGCGAGGTTGGAAACTCCCCGATGCTGTAAAGTCGCAGTACATCATCGCGGTTCCCGTGGCAACCAGACGGCAACCCGATGGATCAACCAGCGACTCGGCACCAAGGGCGGTCATCCAACCGGGGTGATAGCGATCTGGTGCGAAGATCGGGACAACGGCAACGAGGGGGCGGTGGTGTTTGTTCTCGTTCGCGGCGTGCTGGATTCGCAGGGGGAATATCGTGTCGGCGCCATGGTCTTCGGGGAGCCGCTTGCGGAAGCTGAATAGCGGCGGAGACATCCCACAACAGGGAGAATTCGCTATGATCCTTCGCCAAGGAAGGATTACACGATGATTCTCTGCATCGGCACAACTCCGGCCGCTCAAAGAGTGATGGTGTTTCGTTCGCTGACGATCGACGCGGTGAACCGCGCGGCGCAGACGCTCGATGGATTTGCGGGCAAGTCGATCAACGTGGCGAAGGTGCTGCACGCGCTGGGCGAGCGTCCGCTGGCGACGGGGTTTCTGGGCGGCGATCGCGGCGAACAGTTGCGGCAGCACTTTGACGAGCGAGGGATCGAACATGAGTTCGTGGTCGTGCGCGCCCGCACCCGGCAGTGCGTCACCGTGATCGACGAGGGCGCCGGGACACACACGGAACTGGTTGAGGAAAGCCGGGCCGTGGAACCCGCTGATTTCGAAAAGCTCGTGGAGATCATTCGCCGGCGCATCAAAGAGGCCCGCGCCGTCATCATGTCGGGCACGGTCGCCCCCGGCGGGCCGACCGCGCTGTACCGCTTGTGTACCGAGCTGGCGCACGAGAGGGGAATTCCGGCCGTGGCCGACGCCGCCGGGGCGCCGCTGATTTCCGCGCTGGAAGCCCGCCCGTCGCTGGTCAAACCGAATCGCCCGGAACTGGCGGCTACCGCCGGTCGGCCATTGCCGGATGACGCGGCGGTGATGCAGGCCATGCGGCAATTGTGCGAGCGAGGCGCCGAGCGCGTGGTGGTGACTTCGGGCAAGGAGCCCGCCCTTGCGTTTGATGGCAAGACTTTCTGGCGTATTCACTCGCCGAAACTGACGGCGTTGAATCCCATCGGTTCGGGCGACGCGTTCACCGCGGCATTGACGTTGCGAATGCTTCGCGGCGACGATTTGGGTGAGTGTTGCCGCTGGGGCAGTGCCGCCGGAGCGGCCAATGTCCTGACCTGGATGGCCGGAGAATTGCGCAAGGAAGATGTGGAGGAACTGGCAGGGAAGGTGGGCGTCGAAAGGATTGGATCAACTTGACGATCAGGCATTACGGCCCCGGCCTCAAATGCCGACTTCGGCCGCTACCAGGTCTTCATATGTCTCGCGACGGCGGATCAGTCTGGCCGTTGCGCCGTCCACCATCACCTCAGCCACGCGCGGCCGGTTGTTGTAGTTGCTGCTCATGGCAAAGCCGTACGCGCCGGCCGTGAAGACGCTCAGCAGGTCGCCGCGTCTTGTCTGCGGCAGGGGGCGCGCCTTGGCCAGGTAGTCGCCGCTTTCGCAGATGGGTCCGACGACGTCCACGATCTCGCCGTTGGCCGGAACGAGATCCTTGCGACGCTCGACCGGCACGTTGGCCGCATCGGGCCGGACAGGCCAGATGAAGTGAAATGAATCATAGAGCGTCGGCCGGATCAGGTCGTTCATGCCCGCGTCAACGATGACGAACTTTTTCTCGCCGCCCTGTTTGCGGTAGAGGACTCGTGTCAGCAGAATGGCGGAGTTGCCCGCGATGTACCGTCCCGGCTCCAGGGCGATGCGATAGGGCTTGCCCGTCAGCAGCGGCAGCAGGGCCCTGGCGTGTTCGGTGACGGGGAAAGCCTGGTCCGGCCGCTCGTAATTCACGCCGAAACCTCCGCCCATATCGAACCATTCGATCCGGTGCCCCCGAGCCGAGAGGCGGTCGATCAGGTCCGTGATCTTCTTCACGGCGTCGATATACGGTTGGATTTCGTACACCGGTGAACCGATGTGGATATGCACGCCACCGATACGCAGGTGCTTCAGCGAGCGATACTGCTCGAATACTCGCTCAGCTCGTTCAATGTCCACGCCGAATTTCGTTTCCTTCTTGCCGGTTGCCGTCTTGGCATGGGTCTTGGGATCCACATCGGGGTTGATGCGAACCGCGCCGACCGCAGTCTTGCCAAGTTGCCCGGCTACGCGGTCGACATTCTCAATCTCGGCCTCGCTTTCAAGGTTGAAAGCCGCAATTCCGGCCTTGATCGCATCCGCTATCTCGGCATCGGTCTTGCCGACGCCGGCGTATATGATCTTCTTCGGGTCTCCGCCCGCCCGCAGTGCCCGATACAATTCGCCGCCGCTGGTGACATCGAAGCCGCATCCCTGCTCCGCGAGCAGCTTGCAGACATGAAGGTTGCCGCAGGACTTGATTGAGTAGCAGATAGTCGGATTCACCGGCGCGAATGCCTCGGCAATCTGCCGGTAATGACGCAGCAAAGTCGCCTTGGAGTAAACGTAGAGTGGCGTGCCGAATTCCTTGGCCAGCCGTTCGGCCGGAATGTCCTCGCAGTGAAGCTCGTTGTCTCGGTAATTGAAGAAATCCATAGGCGGGGCATTATTCGCGGTTTGCCGATCGGATGCAAATGTCCGACCGGGGGCGTGCGGTCAGGGCCGCACTTGCGCGACAAGCCACAGCGTTGTGACGCCAAGAACGATGACGGTTGGGCCCTCCACAGCGACCCACCAAATCGGCAGCCCGATGCGCCAGTCGATTGCGAGAATGGTCAGGCCAAACACCACGTAAAGGCAGGCATAGACCACGATGACCGGCCGGTATCGACGCACATCAGAGGAGAGCACCCACAGAACTGCACCGACAATCGTGTAGAGCGCCGACTCCGAGCGGGCGAGGTACTCGAAAACCGGTCCATCGGGCATGGCGCCAAGGCCCAGTCCGGCATAGATGTGGCCCATCATGCTGCTCGGCATGAATACCGCCGCGACCGCCAGCATGGAAATGCTGCCGGTGATTCGCAGGAACCATGTCAGTCGCCGTTCCGCCGACATGGGCCCAGAAGATAGCTGGAACCAGCCGGTTCGAGAAGTGGGTCCCACGATCGTTGGTGAAGATGAATTATGTCCAGTCCGCCGGGGCGACAGTGGGTACGGGTTTGGTTTACAATGCGCCGGTGGATGAACCCCGGACAATCGCCCCGGCAACTCATCCGGCAAAACCGGTTCTGTTGTCCTACGCGACCCCGATGACGTTGCGCAGGGCGATCCCTCTCTGGTTGGTGTCGCTGCTCTTACCAGCCTCGGTGGGCTGCTTTCTTCCGTTTGCATATAACGAGTCCCCACTGACTGTCGCCAATGCCTGGTTGAGAGACCCTGTTGGTTTATTGAGTCGACAGGACCGCATCCTGGTGTTCCTGGCGTACGGTTTGTGGATGTGCGTTCCGGTCACGGCGATGAGCGTTCTCCTTGGCCGATGCTCCCATTTGTGTGGATTGGCCGCGATCGCTGGCATTGTGGTCGCCGGGGTGGGCATTGCAATGAACTTCCGGGTGCTGGCAGAGATATGTGGTTCGGGCCCAACTGAACCAAGGGAACTTGCAACGGTCATTGTCTTCGCGGGTTTGCTGTTGGTGGGTGCGGGCATGGTGGTTTACTGTCTGGTGAAGGCACGACCGATCGGGGTGCTCGCTCTGGCAACACTGCTGATGGCGTACGTTCCGATTGTAGCGCTGTGCCTGATGGCGTTTTGGGATTTGAGGCCCGGCGCGGGCTATTGCCTGATCCTGAGCGATCTGCCGGCGTACGTAATCCTCGCGGTGTTCGTGCTTCGGCGCTGAAGAGGGAAGGAGGTCCGAATGAGGCTCTTTACCGCGGTTGAATTGCCGGAACGCGTCGCCGAACACCTCCGCTGCATGCAGGATCTGCTTCGCCCGGCCGTGCGCGGCGTGCGTTGGACTTCACCCGCGAATATGCACCTCACGCTGAAGTTTCTGGGCCAGACGCCCGAGGACCGCGTCGCCGGTCTATGCCAGGCGCTGGGAGAGGTGGCTGTAGCCAAGATGAGCCTGAAAGTAGTCAGTTGTCTATGCTTTCCGCCGCGCGGAGCGGTGCGGATCATTGGCGCCGGGCTGGGAGGAGACACCGGCGCACTGGGCAATCTGTATGCGCGAATCGAGGAAACGGTGGCGCCGCTGGGCTTTGCGCGGGAGACTCGGGCCTATCAACCGCACATCACGCTGGCTCGAGCTCGCGATCGACTCGATGGAGGCGTGCGGCGGGCGCTGAACAGCATGGTTGCCGCAGTCTTGCCCGGACCGGCGTTCGACGTGGCGGGATTCGCGCTGCTGGAAAGCCGGTTGACATCGGCCGGGGCGGAGTACGTCGATGTTGCAAAGTTTATATAATAGTAAAACACAATAGCAAGATTATATTAAAATGACTTAAGTTATTTATTTAGAATCAACTAGGAATACAACACAAAAATCCATAGTAGATTTTATATTGAAATCGACATCACATATTTGGTAAATATTCGCCACATACATCTGACGAACATTCGCTCATGTGTTTGTGTCTGTTCGTCCGATGTATGCAAAACAACCCCTGAACAGGGACGGGTTTCTGGCGACCCCCGTCGAGTTCAGGCGCGAGGTGTCCCGTTGGGTCGGGCTCGCTCGCGATCAGGTCGCCAGGATTAGCCGGCCGGCTGACAAACATACCCGGCCAAAGGAGCATGTCATGGCAAAGTCCGCCCCCGTTCTCGACAAGCACGAAAAATCAGAGGCCCGCAAGCCCGCGCCGCCGCCTTCGCCGCCGAGCGACCCGGCCCGCGATTCGGCGCTCAGCCGGGCCGTGCAACAGATCGAAAAGCAGTTCGGCAAGGGCGCGGTGATGAAGCTTACCGACGAATTGCGTCCCATCGAGGGCATTCCCACCGGCTCCCTGTCGCTTGACATCGCGCTGGGCGGGTCCGGCGTGCCCAAGGGCAGGATCATCGAAGTCTTCGGACCGGAATCCTCGGGCAAAACCACACTGACGCTTCACATCATCGCCAGTTCCCAGCGGGCGGGCGGCACGGCCGCGTTCATTGACGCTGAGCATGCGCTGGACCCCTCCTGGGCCAAGCGGCTGGGGGTGCAGATCGACAAGCTGCTGGTGTCGCAGCCCGACACCGGCGAGCAGGCGCTGGAGATCTGCGAACTGCTGGTGCGATCCAATGCGGTGGACGTGATCGTGGTGGACTCCGTGGCCGCCCTGATTCCGCGAGCGGAAATCGAGGGCGAGATGGGCGATTCCCACGTCGGTTTGCAGGCGCGTCTGATGTCCCAGGCCATGCGCAAACTCACCGGGGCCATTTCGCGCAGCAAGGCGGTGGTCATCTTCATCAACCAGATTCGTGAGAAGATCGGCGTGATGTTTGGCAATCCGGAGACAACGCCCGGTGGCCGGGCACTGAAGTTCTATTCCTCGGTGCGTATCGACGTGCGCCGGACTTCAACGATCAAGGAGGGCGAAGTTTCGGTGGGCAACCGCACCCGGGCCCGCGTGGTCAAGAACAAAATCGCTCCGCCGTTCCGGGATGCCGAGTTCGACATCATGTTCGACCGGGGCATCAGCTATGAGGGTGATTTGATCGATCTGGCCGTTCTGGGCAACGTGGTCGAGAAATCCGGCGCCTGGTACAGCTACAAGGGCACGCGGCTTGGCCAGGGCCGCGAGGGCGCCAAACAGTTTCTCTTCGACAACAAGGATGTGGCCCAGAAGATTCGCGAGGAAATCCTCTCCAGCAAGGGATTGCTGGAAGCCAAGCGGGCGACCGACATGCCGCTGGACCCGGGCGAGGCGGAGTAGAACCAGAACGATTGGTCCTGGGGCGCCGTGCCCGAGCCGCGCCCCGGTTTCGCTTTGGAGCCGAAAGGACGCAGTCGTTCGCATCGCTGTCGCAGCAAGCATTTGGGATCAGGCGCGCGGGTTTTCAAACGGTCTTGTTCATCTTAGTATTGAATGGTCTATGAGTAATCCATCCCCCGTTGCCGTCGAGCGGCTGGTGCATGCGCGCGCGCTCGACGGCCT
>CAYSSA010000038.1:15628-15870 GCA_964433485.1 uncultured Tepidisphaeraceae bacterium
GCGGTAGCCGCTTCGGGTTTGTGGGGATCAAGTGTGGCCCTGGTGACGGCGGCGATGGATCGCTGGCTTGGCCGGCCGATACTGCTGGTGTGCGGGCATCTGGATGAGGCCGATGATCTGGCCGACGACATGGAGCTGTTCCATGGGCGGCGACCGGAGGTGCTGCCCGCGCTGGAACTGTCGGCATCGCTGGGCCGGGTGAGCGAGGAACAGGCGGCCAACCGGCTGAGGATGGTGGCGAA
>CAYSSA010000038.1:15894-22064 GCA_964433485.1 uncultured Tepidisphaeraceae bacterium
AAAGCGGCTGGCGGACCGGGGCAGGTCTCCGGCGCGGGCGGGTCGGCGGCGCTGCTTGTCAGCCCGGTGCAGGCGCTCATGCAATCGGTGCCGTCGCGCAAACAGATCGACGCCCTGGTGCGCACGCTTGCTCCCGGCGACAAGCTCGAGCCGGAGAAGCTCATCGTCTGGCTCAGCGAGCACGGCTACAACCGCCTGGAGCAGGTCGAGGTGCCGGGGGATTTCGCGGTGCGAGCGGGGGCATCATCGACATCTACGTTCCCGGCGACTTCGCCGAAGCGGGCGAGCAGGTTGGTCTCACGGTCAGGCTCGATTTCTTCGATGACACCATCGAGTCGATACGCGTCTTTGATCTGGATTCCCTGGGATCGAGGCAGGCTATTGACCGTGTTCAACTGCTGGACCTGCGCGGGCTGCTGCCCGACGCCGGAGAATCGGTGAGCATCCTGTCGTACCTGCCCGAGAACACGATCATTGTGTTCTGGGCCCCGCTGGAGATCGCGGAACAGGCGCAAAGCTATTTTGACAGGCTCCCGGACGTGCGCGGCTTGTATCCACTGGCGGCCGTGCTCGAACGAACCACCCGCTTCACGCGGCTGGAGCTGTCGCAGTTCGGGCAGGAATCGGCGATGCTGCAGAGCCTGGTGATCGGCAAGGACACGCCGTCGTCCAGGCTTCCGGTTCGGTCGCTGCAGAAATTCGAAACGGATGTGAAGAAGGCACTGGCCGAGGTCAGGGAACTTGCGGCCACGCACGATGTCAGCATTCTCTGCGAGAACACGGGCGAACTCCAACGCCTGACCGAACTGCTGGATGTTGAACAACCCGGTCTGCGGGCGAAAATCGAGCTGAAGGTCGGTTACATCCATCGCGGGTTTGTATGGGAAGAGGGAGCATCCGATGCCGTCTCCGCTGAAGCAAACCTTACGCTGACTCGGCGACCCTTGCCGCTGGCCATTTTCGGCCACCACGAGCTTTTCCATCGTTACGAGATGCGGCGGCGGGTGAAGAAGGTGATCGCTTCGCGGCCGGTGGATTCGTTCCTGGACTTGCAGGTCGGCGATTACGTGGTGCATGTCGCGCATGGCATCGCCAAGTTCACGGGCATACAGACGATCAACAAGGACGGCAAGAACGAGGAGTATCTCACGCTGCGATTCGCTGAGAACGCCTCACTGCATGTACCGGCCAATCGCATCAGCCTGATCCAGAAATACGTCGGCGGTTTCCATGGCCACCCGAAGTTGTCGCGCCTCGGCAGCGGCGTCTGGGAAAAAGAGAAGGCAAAGGTCGCCGAGGCCGTCATGGATATGGCGGCCGAGCTGATCGAGGTGCAGGCCGCGCGCGCCGCCGAAACGGGACAGGCGTTTCCCCCGGACACCGACTGGCAGAAGGAGTTCGAAGCGGAGTTTCCCTATGAGCCGACGCCGGACCAGGTCACGGGCGCGGAGGAGATCAAGAGGGACATGCAGAATCCCCGGCCGATGGACCGGCTGCTCTGCGGCGATGTCGGCTATGGCAAGACCGAGCTGGCCATGAGGGCGGCGTTCAAGTGCGTGGAATATGGCAAGCAGGTGGCCATCCTGGTGCCGACAACCGTCCTGGCCGACCAGCATCACCGTTCGTTCACCGAGCGCATGGCCGCCTATCCGTTTCGCATCGAGTGCCTCAGCCGGTTTCGCACCGCTCGCGAGCAGACCCAGATTCTCAAGGCAACGGCGGCCGGACAGATCGACATTCTGATCGGGACTCATCGGCTGCTCAGTCAGGATGTGAAATTCGCCGACCTGGGACTGGTAGTGATCGATGAGGAACAGCGTTTCGGAGTAACCCACAAGGAACGGCTGAAGCAGATGCGCAAGACGGTGGACGTTCTGACGATGTCGGCCACGCCGATCCCGAGAACACTGCACATGTCGATGCTGGGCCTGCGAGACATCTCCTCGCTGACCACCGCGCCGCAGGACCGCCGCAGCATCGTCACCGAGGTCATGCCGTTCGACAAGGGTCGGATTCAGGCGGCCATCCTGCGTGAGCTCAATCGCGAGAGGCAGATCTACTTCGTTCACAACCGCATCGCCGATCTGTGGGACATTGCCAAGATGCTCCAGGGGCTGGTACCCGATGCCCGCATCGTGGTGGGCCACGGGCAGATGGAGCATGAGGAGATGGAGAAGGCCATGCTGGCGTTCATACGGCACGAGGCCGACATTCTCGTCTCGACGACGATCATTGAATCGGGATTGGACATCCCCAACGCCAACACCATGTTCATCGACGAAGCGGACCATTACGGTCTGAGCGAACTGCACCAGCTTCGCGGTCGTGTGGGAAGGTGGAAGCACCGAGCTTACTGCTACCTGATTCTGCCCCATGATCGCCCGGTGACGCCGGTCGCGGCCAAGCGATTGAAGGCGATCGAGGAATACTCCCACCTGGGGGCTGGCTTCAAGATCGCCATGCGCGACCTGGAAATCCGCGGCGCGGGCAACATTCTGGGTCCGGAGCAGTCCGGCCACATCGCCACGGTTGGCTACGAAATGTACTGCCAGCTCCTGGAGGATGCCACGCGGGACTTGAAGAACCTGCCCAAACCGATCACCCCCGAGGCCCATGTGGAGATCGGCGTGACGGCATCCATTCCGCGCTCCTTCATCGCCGGCGACCGCCAGCGGCTCGATGCCTATCGCCGCATGGCCCGCTGCACGAGCCTGGAAATGCTGGGCGAACTGATGCGCGACCTTAAGGACGCCTTTGGCGAGCCGCCGAAGGAGATGCTGGTCGTGGAGGCGCTGACGGAACTGCGCCTGCTTGCGGGTCACTGGGGCATCAGCAGCATTGTCAAACACCCGCCGGACGTGATCCTGAAGCTGCGGGATGCCCAGCGCGTGCAGAAAGCCCTGGTCGGTGCTCCGGGAAGCCTGCGGATTGTCGACGACAGCACACTCTATTTCCGTCCGCCGGCGTCATATCTCGAGGGCGATGTTCTGCTCATGGTCCTGCGCAACCTCATGCGTGCGGCGTATGAGCGAGAGCAAAAGGGTGAGACCGCCCCAACCACGGCCGTCTTGCCTACCTTGCCACGCGTCGCGACGCAGTCCGAGCCTCCCAAATCCAGCGGCGGAGTGCAGGCCGGCAAGCCGATTCCCGATCGCCGAAGTCCTGCCGGCAAGCTTCCGCCCGCCAAAGGCAAGGCCGCCGCGGACTTGGAGAAACTCGTCTCCCTCTATCAGGCCGGCATTCTTACTGAACAGGAGTTTGAGTCGGCCAAGAAACGGATATTGGGGAAAGCGTGAAGGGCATCGAATTTCGGCGAGTATTCAGGTAGTACACATCCGTCGCCTGGCGACCAGCGCAACACAAAGAACCGCAAGGCCCCCGGCGGCCAGCAGGACATGTGTCATGTGGCCTCTTAACAGAGAGAGAACTCCGCGGAGCCTGGCGCCGTAGCGGTCGGCGGCGCGAAATCCGGGATGCACCCGCCCGGTGGCATTGCCCGGGGGGAACCAGTTGAGGGCGATGGCGGAGGTTCCCAGTCGTGTTGTCGAGCATCGTCTGGCCAGTGCCTTGAAAAAGCGGTCGGCCCGCTCGCATTCGCAGTTTGGCAGCCAGCGTCCGGCTTCGCAGAGCATCTCGGCGGTCTCTTCCGATTCGTCGGGCATGAGTTGCGCCGCCTCCCACGCCAGGTCCGTTGCCATATAGAGCCGGAAACGCACGCGGTCGTACTGTGGAGGAAGCCGCCCAAGGCGATTTCGCTCGTCAGTAGAAGGGGGAAGCGCCCTCAGGCCGGCGCTTTCCCGGCGCACCTGTACCAGCGTGTCGTCTCGGTCGTGAAGCACGTAGTAACCGCTGTCGTGGCGAAGTTCCATCAGCGAAGACCCGGCCAGCGCCCGCGCGGCTTCCCAAAGAGCGGCCGCCCGCTCGGCGTTGGAGAGCCGCGAGTCCCGCCCGCTTGCCATGGCCTTCAGATAGCGCTCAGCAAACGGCACCAGGTCCGGGTCGATCCATCTCCTCGCCTCATCGATCCTGCCGAGTCGAGCCAGACGCCGGCCGAGCGTGTGGTGTGCGAACTCGGCGGTGGACTCCGCCGGCGGATCGTGGTCCTCCTCGTTCCGCACCTTTGGCCGCGACACAGCGACCGGAAATGCCTTGGACACGAACTGCTCGAGCTCCTCTACGGTGAGAACACATTCCATGAGGTAGGCCGCATCGTCGCGGATGTCGGAGTCCAATTGCAACCGCAGCGCCTCGATGTACCGGGCCTGGGCGACCAGTGCGGCCGCCAGTTCACCGATCACCTGCCGGCGCGGCAAGAGGGTCGAGCGGTCGCCGGCGGCCCATGTTCCGGTGGGGGAGTCCGATTCCCATTGCTCATCTTTGTCAAACAGGTCGGCGGCGCGCCGCAGCAGGGGGATCGCCTCCTCCGTTCGTCCCTTGCGCAGCAGGAGCTTGGCCGTGAGCCACGGTGTCAGTGGATCGGCCGGCGTAGCTCGGCCTAGCCAGCGTTCGGCCTTCTCGAATCGTCCGATCCGATAGCTGAACCAGGCGATGCGTTCAGCGCCCTCGACGGCCGTGAGTTGCTCGCCTTCAATTGCGGCCAGGACAGGATCGAGGAGCTTATCGCCGGTTTGCGCGTCCTCGAGGTCGATGCGGTCCCAGCGGGAACGGCTGGAGATGCACCATGCCAGCAATACCTTGCGGGTATTGGCGTGATGCACCAGCCGCGGCAGCAGGTCCGGGCGCGATTGGATGATGTGCGAGGCGATGTGTGACAGGGAGTTGATCGCCGTGTCGTCACCGCTGATTGCCTGTGCGAAATAAAGATCGATGGCCCGTTCAAAATGGAGCTGATGCAACTCGGCCCGGGCCTGCCAGCCGAGCGAACTCGACGCCAGTCCGAGACGGTCGGAAAAACCCGCGGCCGCCAGTTCGCGGCACTTGCCAAACCAGACAACGGCGCCGGCGGGGTCGTCATAGAGCCAGGACTTGCCAAGCATGAATGCGGCCCAGACCGAGCGGCGCTGGCGGGCTTCCGGCGGACGTGCCAGCAGGCGTTCCCAGGCGGCGCGGGCCTTGGCGGCTTCGCCCCGATGCCAAGCCACCGCCCCGGTTATGTAATCAGCAAACTCATCGGGCATACCCGACGGGATTGTCACCCGGCCGCCAAGTTTTTCGGGTTGGCTTGCCCGCGTTAGGCGCCAAGGCCGCCCATCGCGAGCAGCTTCGGACAGGCTCATCCAGTCCGCCGCCACATATCCCATGGTCGAAAGTGACGCCAGTCTGTCGCGTATCTCGGTGTAGGCTTTGCGGATGGTTTGTACGCGGGCCACGGGCAGTCTCATGGCCCGCAGCGCTTCGTCGAGTTCGTCAACATCCACGTCGCGACTCTGTTTGACAGGGTCTTCGCTGACGATCGCGCGCAAATGCCAGGCCAAGGGGGCGTCGGGAAAGAGGCGGTTGATCTCCCGGGCGAACTCCAGATCGGGTGCGCGCAGCAGGGCCCAGTCACTCTCCAGAAATGTGGAGGGACCGGTGGGTCCGTCAGCGCAGGCGAGTGCCTGAAGCGACATCAGCCCGATGAACAAAATCGCTCCCATGCTCCGGATGATTCGATTCCACATGGGTCTGGACCTCCGTGTCCTTGTCGTAACGCAGCCACCCAACCGGACGAGTCGTGCCCGGCCGCACGCGCGTCCCGGCCGTGCTCGCCCCCGGCCGAAACACCAGGCTCTGCCCGGCGCCCCGCGTGAACTCAAACCCGCCAAGGCCATCGGCCGCTCGTAGAACTCCGTTGTGCCAATGCACCGCGATCTGCCTCGGCAACGCCGCATCATCATCGCCGATGTTTTCCAGCGACAGTTCCACAAGGCCGCCGTCGGCTCGCGTTCTGCATTCCAGCCGGGGCGAAGCCGTTCGACCGGCCATCACCGCATCCAGCGTGGCCTGCCGCCAGTTCAGCATGTCACCGGCCACTGGAAGACGATACCAGATGATCCCTCGCAGTGGGCCGGGACGTGAGGCGGTCCACTGGCGCACGAGTCCGGCCATGTCGGCCGGCGATGATCGTACATCCACGATTCTGGTCGGGATGATGCGTGGCTCCGGGCCTTCGGCCTGCACGGCGAACTTGCCGTCGGGAGCGATGAAAACGCGATAGCCATACGTCGGCA
>CAYSSA010000038.1:22079-22365 GCA_964433485.1 uncultured Tepidisphaeraceae bacterium
AATGGCGTTCCCAGGCGGGCTGCCTTCTCAACAGCCGCACTGCCGGCATCCACCCGCACCAGTGCCATGGCTTGCTCGGCGCTGCCCGGCCGTAACAGGGAGTGAACCTGCAAGACATACCCATCCGTCAATCCGGCCAATCGCTTGAAAGTGGACTGATCCAACCAGGCGGGCAGCGCGGTGATGGTCAACGGCGTGTTGCCGATTCGAGATCGGAGCATCGCCAGGAGCGCGGCATAGCCATCGAGCTTCGAACTGGGGCAGTCGAAATCGATCTGAAATTCCG
>CAYSSA010000038.1:22375-23684 GCA_964433485.1 uncultured Tepidisphaeraceae bacterium
CAGTCGTTGTTCGCGGGCCTGGCCAAGCAATTCAACGGCCGTGTTCACGACGGCGGCGGCCGGCTCGGCGTCGCGCGCAAAGTCGCCGCGATAGGTGCCGATGCGCATGGCCAAGCCCACCTTGGCACAGGTTCGCAGGGCATCCCAATCCGGGCGAACGCGCACGACGGACGGCCGGTGGTCCTGGAAACTGATCTCCGCGGCGAGAAAGACGATCCGGTCGAACCGGCCACCGCAGCGCGTCACCGCCTGGCTGACCGCTGACGACCACTCTCGTTGCCATACGTAGACATCGTGCGGCAGGGGACCCGAATCACGCGGAACCGCGCGTTCGCGAACCAGCCAGGCGCCAAGTGCCGGCAGCACCGCGAGAATAATGCACCACTTGAGCCTCACATCGGCCTCCATGCCGTGTGGAGATTCAGGCGCCGAAGAAATCCTTGACGGCCTTGACCGTTGCCTGTCGCTGCACAGTGGCGATGGATTCCAGCAGCGGAATCTGCTTGGGGCACACTTCAACACAGTTGCCCGCCTTACCGCATTCGCCTATGCCGCCTTCGCCCATCAGAGCATCGAGCCGTTCGCTTTTCAGGGCCGCACCGGTCGGGTGCTCGTTGAACAGCCGAACCTGTGAGATGACGGCCGCTCCGATGAATTTATTGGCCGGCGTGTATTGCGGGCAGGCTTCCATGCAGCAGCCGCAGGAAATACAGCGGGAGAGCGGATATCGCTTTTCCTGGGCCTTGAGCGGAATTGCCGGCCCCGGTCCAAGATCGTACGTGCCGTCGATCGGTACCCAGCAGCGGGTGTTCTTCAGATCGTCGAAGATGCGCTGCCGGTTGACGAAAAGGTCGCGCAGCAGCGGATATTTGCTCATGGGCTCCAGGGTGATGGGATTCTCCGGAGCCCCCAGCTTGTCCACCAGCGTCGAACAGGCCTGCCTCACGCGGCCATTGATAACCATCGTGCAGGCGCCGCAGACTTCCTCGAGGCAACCGGAGTCGAACACGACGGGCGTGGTCTCCTGGCCGGCAGTCGTTCGCGGATGGCCCGCGATGTACTGGAGACAGGAAATGATGTTCATGTTCGGCTGATACGGCACCGCGAACTCTTCCCAGTGCGGCGTATGATCCGGCCCGTCCTGGCGGCGGATCTTGAGAATGACGTTCTTGTCGTTGTTGCTGGGCTCCATATGCACACGTCTCCGTCAGTGCCCGCTATCATATTCAATCCCCGCGCAAAGGCAAAACGTGGTTGCGCGACCGTTGAGGCGGGTCAGGGTGATCGCATGTCCACGTTTAGCTGCCCT
>CAYSSA010000039.1:0-354 GCA_964433485.1 uncultured Tepidisphaeraceae bacterium
CCGCCCTTCTCGGGATCGCCGAGGACCTCGGTGACGACCGTGTTCCACACGAACCCGATCTTCGGGTTCTTCCGCTGCCTGCACAACGACCTGCGCCGGCTGGATCTGGCGCGGCGCGAGTTGCGCGAACACCACGCCGCCCACGCCCGGGAGATTCTCGCCAGTCTGCTCAGCGACTATCCGGTGGACCGCAAGGAGGACATCCGCGAGTTGCGCAAGGTCGGCTTCTCGCGAGTGGAAATCGAGACGCTTGCCGGAACCCGCTTCCATCTGGGCGGGCGCGGCGCTCCGGCCGACGATGAGCAATGGCTCAGGGCGTATGAATCGGAATTCCTGGCCACGCTCGATGCCGTG
>CAYSSA010000039.1:378-6196 GCA_964433485.1 uncultured Tepidisphaeraceae bacterium
ACTACACGCGGGTTCTGGCGTTCACCGCGGCCTCGCCGCGCGGGGGCCTGGACTCGCTGATCGTGGTGTGGTGTTCCTATCAGATGGTCTACGATCTATGCCGAATCTACAATGTTCGCGCCGGACGCTGGGGCACGGCCGTCATCCTCGCGCATCTGGTGGCCAACGTTCTGGCGGCGCGAGGCATTCACAGCGCCGCCGATTCGGCCGCCGGGTCGCTGAGCAACATGGCGCACCAGCACCTGACGCACACGGCCGCCGCCGCCGCCGGGATCGCCGCCAAACTGATCGGTCGAGTGGCCGAGGGCGGAGTGAATTGCCTGTTGATGTATCGCCTGAGCGTGCTGGCCCGCGATTACCTCCGCCCCATCCGCCGCCGCGTGGAAACCGATGAATCGGCGGCCGGGATCCAGGCATGAGCCGGGCATTGGGACCTTCCGCCGGACTACAACTGCCATCCCGGCCGGTACTCGCGGTGCAGCAGCTTGTTGGCCGCTTCGTCGTTGGCGATTCTGAGATTGGCGCCGTCCCAGAGGATCGGCTTCTGGGCGCGCAGGGCCACGTTGCCAAGCAGGCAGGTTTCGGTCAGGACGCCCGCGTGATCGACAAAATTGGATCCGGCCGGCGCGCCGCCGCGGCAGGCGTCGACGAATTCCTTGTAGTGTCCGGGAGAGCGCGGCAGCGTCCTCTCCGGGCGGCGAGTCTCCTTCATTTTCGACTCGGGAATGAGGCGATGGCCCATCATTTTGCCGTCGCGGCCGATATAAAGCACATCGCCATGTCCGCGTCCGGGTTCGAGTTCCTTCGGGCGAGGCGGGCGCAGGCCTCCGTCGTACCAGGTGAGCGTGAGCGGAGGCATCTCGCCGCGCGCGGAGAATTCATAGCGTGCGATCACGCCCAGCGGATAGGTTTCGCCGTTGTTGCGGGTGCAGGATGCCTCAATACTGGAGGGATGGCCGAGCTTGAGGGCTTTGAACACGGTCGAGAGCTTGTGTGCGCCCAGATCGCCGAGCAGACCCGTGCCGAAATCCCACCAGTTGCGCCAGGTTCAGGGGTGATAGGCCGGGTGATAGGGCCGGTGCGGCGCGGGACCGAGCCAGAGATCCCAGTCGAGCCCCTCGGGCACGGGCGGAGTGTCGGCGGGACGGCCATCGAACATGGCCGGCGCCCAGAACCGCGCCGGGCACCAGACCTGTACTTCATGCACCGGTCCGATGGCGCCGGACCAGATCAATTCGCAGGTGACGCGGGCTTCCTCGCTCGCCTGTCCGTGGTTGCCCATCTGAGTCGCCACGCCGGCTTTTTTCGCGGCCTCGGCCACCTGCCTCGTAAACCGAATATGTGAGCGGCTTCTCGCAATAGACGTGTTTTTTGCGCCGCAGGGCGGCCATGGCAATGACGGCGTGCAGGTGATCGGGCACGCCGATCATCACCGCGTCGACATCCTCCTTGTCCAGCAGTTCGCGATAGTCCACGTAGGCGCGGCAGCCCTTATAGGCGCCATGTGGCGCCTGTTTAGCATACATTTCATCAACAGCGCGGCGGGCCGGCTCGCGGCCGCCCAGGTTCCGGGCCTTGCCCTCGTTCCAGTTCCAGGAAAGGTATCCGCCGCTCTCCCGGTTGACGTCGCAGACGGCGACGGCCTGGATTTCCGGGTATTCCTGCAGCGCCGCCATGTTCTGCATTCCCTGCCCGCCGACGCCGATTCCGGCCAGCGTGGTCTTGGCGCTCGGGGCGACATGGCCTTCTCCGCCCAGAACCTGGCGAGGCACGATGCTGACGGCGGCCGACAGGGCTGCGGATGCCATTGATCGGCGGAGGAACAGGCGACGCGAAATACCATTGGCAAGCATGATTCTCCTCTGTCGGGACCACAACCGGCGAGACAGACCCGCAAACATGCTACCACCTCGGCCGCCTTCGCGAAATCCGGCGGAGGCCGGCGGGTGTGCGACCGCCTTGGCGCTGAAGGACATCGCCTGGGCCGGCGGCAGGCTCGGGATGTCCGTGGCCTCGGGCGATGATGATCAGTCCGGCTCGATCGCATCAGTCGGTTTGCTCAGTTCTTGGACTGATTGGGGCTTGGGCGGTGAGGCGATCGCCTGCTGGAGGCGGGGAAGGAGGATCATCGCCACGATGAAAAGTGTCATCACGATGCCGGTGATGAGAATGCCCTGAAGGCGAGGATTCAGGGCAGCGGCGAGCGTGGTGGCCATGATGACGGTCGCCGGGATGGTGACGCCGAACAGACCGATGCGCGGGCCGACCATGGTGATCGAGCGTACGGCGATGATGAGGATCGCAGCGCCCGATGCGAGGGCAATGGCCTGGTTCAGGGCGATGAACTCCTGGGCGAAATACATCAGCGGATAA
This sequence comes from uncultured Tepidisphaeraceae bacterium, assembly GCA_964433485.1. Taxonomy (GTDB): domain Bacteria; phylum Planctomycetota; class Phycisphaerae; order Tepidisphaerales; family Tepidisphaeraceae; genus JANYKD01. Next base: position 2,752 of record CAYSSA010000039.1, read on the forward strand.
GCGCCGGTGAAGGCTCCGAGCACCAGCAGGAGCATCCAGCGGTCAAAGTTCGCGGCACTGAAGGCTCGCGATACGAGGCCGAGCATCAAGCCGAAAACCAGCACGCTGCCCGGGCCGAGCCAGGTGAGTTCGCCGAGGCGGTCGATGGGCGCGATTCCGAGCACATCGAGTGAGATCGGGCGGCCGTAGAGGAGACGCTTGTAATCCCATGTATAGACGGTTTTGCCTTCGGATCGCTCGTGTTTGGTCGGCTGGAGCGAAAGCTCGAGCATGCGCACATCGGAACCGACGGCGGTGAGATCGACGTGGAAGGTCTCGAGGATGCCGCTGGGGGGCATCTGGACGTTATAGAGCCCCTTGCCGACGGCGGTGTAGTCTACGGTGATCTGGGTGGGGTCAACCGGCAGAATGCCCGTCCAGACGAGCTTATCATCGCGGATGGAGACGGACTCGCTTGGCTCCTTGTTCACCGTGATGGCCAGATCGGCCAGGGAGATGATCTGCGGTGGCAGAGGCAGGAGGAATTCGCACTCGACGGCCTTGGTGGGGTTGGCGGCGACGAACTTGGCCGACAGTTGGGCGGTGTAGATCGACTCCGGTTGGGCGGTGCCGATGCTGAGGCTGGGTGTGAGGGAGATGGTGGCGTCGAAGCTCTTGATCCATGCAAGGGTGCGCGGCTTGGCGGAGGTGCCGGCGTCTGAGCCGACCTGAGCGATATTCAAAGCCCTTTGGTTAGATGCGACGGTCCGCGCCGCCTCGGTGTTGTCGTAGGTCTGCATGCTGGATCTCATTGCCTGCTGCTTGGCTCTGTTGAGCAACGGCAGGAGCAAGGAGATCAGCACCACGAGGATTCCGACAACCACCAGCAGTTCGATCAGCGTAAAGGCTTTTCGGGAACAACTCATAAGTCACCCCATGAAGATGCGCAAGGCCGCCGCGCCGTCTCTGCGAAGTACCAGGCTTGTCCAGGCAGACGCCGGACTATCGTAACACAACCGGCGGCCGGCCGCGATTGGCAGGGGACATCGCGATGACCCGCGGTGATCTACATAATGTACGACCGCTTGACGCCGGCCGGGAGCATCGTATACTCAAAGTATGCGTCTCGGGCGGTCTGTTCAGTTTCTGATGGTGCTTTTGCTGCAGGTCCTGCTGGGGGTCTGTCTGCCGGCGCACCAGCATACAGGCGCTGTTGCCAGCGAAGCCGGCGACAGGCGCCATCAGGACCCCGCCGACAACTGCCCGGACAACGACAGTGATCACTGTTCGATCTGCCTTCTGGCCCGCTCGTTGAGCGCACCGGCGGATGTACGGCCGTTCGCAACTCATCCCGAACTGCTGTACATCGCAAGCCTGCCCGAGCCGGTCTCGCCGGACACGGTCCGGACCATCCTTCCTTTCTTTGGCCGGGCTCCGCCCGCAGCCACCTGATTTCATCGCCGGGAATCGGTCTAAACACGTTAATGCGCGGCGTGCGCCCAAAGGCTATACGCCTTGGATGTGGCGGCCTTTGCCGAGCAATGCTGCGGACTGTTTGAAGACCGGATCGTCCTCCCATTCCACATCAAGCACCGGACAAACCGAGCATTCGACGTCACGTCTGCTCCGGAGGTGACGCGAAAGGCAGGTTCATATGGTTCGCAGACACGGCTTTACACTCGTCGAGCTTCTGGTGGTCATTGGCGTCATCGCTTTGCTGATCAGCGTTCTCATGCCGGCACTCTCCAGAGCCCAGGCATCGGCCGCTCGTGCCAAATGCCTCAGCAACATGCGCAACATGGAGATGGCGCACATCATGTATTGCAATGAACACAAGGGCGTGATGATCCAGGCCGGATTGGCCCACGGCGGGGCTCACGCCAACGAGGGTGTCGCCTGGATCAACACGCTGCAGCGCTACTACCAGACGAAGCTGCTGGTGCGATGCCCCAGCGATGAAAGCCCGCACTGGGAGGGCGGAATACCGCTCACCACCGGCGGCGATCAGTATCGGCGGACCAGCTACGGCATCAACGAGTTTCTTGACAAGGAGCTGTGCCCATGGGGCGGCCCCTATGTGAAGATCACTCAGATCCGGCGTTCGTCCACGGTCATTCACTTCCTGGAGATGGCCGAGAACGGCGAATTCGCCGGCGCCGATCACCCGCATGTGGATCTCTGGGTGGGCAACATCCCGGCGAAGGCGGCCGGGCAACTGGAGACCAGCCAGCACGGCGGCACGCCGCGCTCCTGGGATGCCATGGCCAATTACGGTTTCCTCGACGGGCACGCGGAGACGCTGCGTTTTCGCGATGCCTTCACGAGCCGAAGCCAGAACCGGTTCGACCCGGCCGTGGCGCCGTGACGCATCACATCACACGTTTTCGTTTGTTCACATCGACATTTATCGTGGAGAATCTCATGAATACTGCAAAGACTACATCAGGTATCATACTGGCGGCGGCACTGGTCCTGGCCCCGGCGGCCACTCTCGCCGCCCAGGACGCCCATTTCGACATCGCGCCGTATTTTCAGGACGGCAAGCTGCTGACCGGCGGCAGGGACCATGGCGGGAACGTGGTCGTTCCGCCAATCTTCGTTTACGGATACGAGTTCGGAGAAGATCCTTTTGATCCCTTCAATCCGACCGATCCGGGCGTGAATCAGGCTGCCGGAACGGGCAACCTGCCGGTTGGAGCCGCCCTGCGATACAACATCCTCAGCGGCCTGCTCTACTGGGATGGCAATGGCAACGCACAACTGGCGCCCGTCACGGGCGGGCAATGGCTTGGGTTCTCGATGGGCACGACCACTCGCACACTCACGGGAACCAGCGGCCCGCAGGCCGGATCGCTGATCCAGTCCGTTGGGACGGGTGGCGCCGTGCATAAGCACTTTGTCACCAGCCTCTATGCCGACGCGATCGCCGGCAACATACCCGGTGATCCGACCTATCTAGCTCCCCCGGACGGCATTTATGCGTTCAGCATCGAGTTGAGCCTGACAGAGGGCGCCGAGGTGTACCGAACCGAGCCGCTGTGGATCGTCTTCAACAACGGACTTGGCGAGGAGCAACACGAGGCGGCCATGAACGCCCTCGTTCCCGAGCCCGCCGGTCTCGGACTGTTTGCCCTGGTCGGTCTGAGCCTGGCGCGGCGGCGACGGCGCACGAGGTGATCGCCACGCGGGGCGCCGCCGAGGACCGGTGGCGCCCCAAACCTTTAACCTCCCCTGAGGTATGGACATATGATGCTCAACGGCAAATTTCCAAAGGAGACGCCGAATGTCACTGGATCTGGTCAACCTCACCAAGGCGTTCATCGCCCCCGATGGCACAACGTCGCCGGTGATCGACATCCCGCGATTTCGCGTTGAACCCGGCCAACAGGTCGCCCTGGTCGGCAGCTCGGGCTCCGGCAAGACGACCCTGCTCCATTTGATCTCGGGAATTCTCACGCCCGATTCA
>CAYSSA010000039.1:6234-8641 GCA_964433485.1 uncultured Tepidisphaeraceae bacterium
CTGAGCGGAAACAATGGATTGTGTCCGCCCTGGCTGAAGCACAACGCGACGTGTTTCGCGGCCAATACCTCGGCTACATTTTCCAGACGCACCACCTGCTGGGCGGACTGACGGCGATGGAGAATGTCATGCTGGGGATGAGCTTCACCGGCCGGCCCGCCGATCGGGCCTGGGCGGGCCACCTGCTGACGGAAGTGGGTCTGGCCGACCGGCTGGACTATCGCCCGGCCAAGCTCTCGGTCGGACAGCAGCAGCGTGTGGCGGTGGCTCGGGCGCTTGCCAACCGTCCGGCCCTTGTGCTGGCCGACGAGCCGACGGGCGCCCTCGACGTGGTGAACGCGCACCAGGTGGTGCAGCTTATCCGCTCGCTGTGTCGCGAAGTCGGCGCCATGCTGCTGCTGGTCAGCCACGACCCGGCCGTCACCGGGCAGTTTGAGAACGTCGTTCAACTGACCGAGATCAATCGCGCGGCGGCGGCTCCGCTCGCCGTCATCTCCTGATGGGCCTCACTTCGTGCTCAGGTGCCTTGTTGGCTTAATGCCTCGGGAATCGCCATGAACTTTCTCCAACTGATCTTCAAACAGATGCGTCAGCGGGCGCTCTCCAGCACCCTGACGATACTCTCCGTCGCGCTGGGCGTCGGGTTGGCCATCGCCGTGATGCTCTTCCAGAGAGAGAGCCAGCGACTGTTTGCCCAGAGCGACTTCGGCTACGACCTGATCGTCGGGGCCAAAGGCTCGCGGCTGCAGCTTGTGCTGAATACGGCCTATCACCTGGACATCAGCCCCGGCACGATTCCGTGGTCGATGTACGAGCAGTTGTCCCGACCGAAACATCCGTTTGTGCGCGTGGCGCTGCCCTACGCGGTCGGCGACAACTGGTCCGGCTACCGCGTCGTCGGCACGCTGCCGCACTTGTTGCCCACGGACCACCAGGGGAAACAGATCGAAGGACGCATCTTCGAGTACCGGCTGGACAAGACCTTTGAGCTGGCGCAGGGGCGCTCGTTTCATCCGGAGAAGTTCGAGGCGGTCATTGGCGCCGAGGTCGCCCGCGCGGGCGGACTGTCCATCGGTTCGAAGTTCCAGGCCCAGCACGGCGCCGGCAAGGGCGACGAACACAATGAACAATGGACGGTCGTCGGCATCCTCAAGCCCACCATGACCGCTAACGACCGCGTCATCTTCGTTCCGATCATCACGGTGTTTGCCGTGCCCGAGCATGAGAAAGGCCTCGAGGAAATTGCCAAGTACCAGGCCGCGATCAAAGGGGCCGCAATCGAAACCCCAAAGACCCGGCCGGCCACCTCGCCCGCCCAACACGATGACGACCACGAGGACCATAAGGACCACGCAAAAGACCAGGGCCCGGACCTGCTGGTGGACAAGGACATCAAGAGCGACGCCCACGACGATCACGCCGGCCACCACCACGACGCCTATTGCCTGCGTCCCGACGGCACCATCGACCTGCACCTGCCGGTCAGCCAGTGGCGGGTTTCGGCCATCCTGGTCCGCACCCGCGGCGGCTTTCAGAACCAGGCGCTCACTTGGCAGATCAACAATGGCAACGATGCCATGGCCGTCTCCCCGGCCATGGTCATGCGCGAGTTCTTCGACAACATTCTCAAGGGATCGAGTGTGCTTCTGCTGGTCATTTCCGCCCTGGTAACGGTGGTGGCGGCTGTGTCGATCCTGGTGAGCATCTACAACTCCGTCGTTGCCCGCCGCCGGGAAATTGCCATCCTGCGGGCCCTGGGCGCCACGCGGCTGCGAGTGCTCATGCTCATCTGCGCCGAAGCCGCCATCATCGGGGCGGTGGGCGGCATCCTGGGTATGACGCTTGGCCATGCGATGGGCTGGGGCGGATCGATGTTCCTGGAGCGGCTGGTCGGACAACCCATCGACTGGATGGTCTCAAGCATGTGGGAGTGGATATACTTTGGACTGGTGATCCTGCTGGCCGTGCTGGCAGGACTGGCGCCCGCACTGGTGGCCTACCGGACCCCGGTGGCGACGAATCTTGTTGCTGGATGATCGGAGAGTCGCGCTTGCGTGCGGGGTGCGGCCCTCTGGCGTGGAAGGATCTTGAGGAACGCATCAATGCACACACGACTGACGAGCATCGTTCTGACTCTGGGATTGCTGGCTGGCATGGGGCTGGCGGTGGCGGCGCAGGAAGCGAAGGAAGAGCCCACCATCGCCCGCATGGAGAAGAACGCCAATCTGGCCTTCGACCGCCAGAGTTACACGCAGGCGCTGGCCCTCTACCAGAAGTTGCTGCCAATGCTGCCCAAAGGCTCGCCCAAGATCAAACAGATCGAGGAGCGCGTGCGCGTCTGCCAGAAGGCCCTGGCCGACGACCTGCTGGCCAATCCGCAGGCGCTGGTCGGCAATCTCGCCGATGA
>CAYSSA010000039.1:8662-10233 GCA_964433485.1 uncultured Tepidisphaeraceae bacterium
GGAGGAGCGCAAGTCGCATGTTCGGCCCAAGGATGGCGAGGTCTACGAGGTTCCCATCAAGCGACTCGGCAATTTTCAATACGACGCCGAGACGGGGGGGACGGTGCCGAAGGATGTGATGGACCTGAGTGGGGTGAAAATTCGCACGCGCGGGTTCATGCTTCCGCTGGACCAGGCGGACCAGATCACCGAATTCGCGCTGGTACCCAGCCTTCTGGCCTGCTGCTTCGGGCAACCGCCGCAGGTGCAGCACACTCTGGTGGTTCGCACACCCAAGGGGAAGGCGTTAAACTACTACCCCGACGAGATCGTCGTCGAAGGCACGCTCTCGGTTGTTGAACGCAAGGAAGACGGATTGGTCGTCAGTTTGTTTGAGGTGGCCTGCACCAGCGTGAAGCCGGCCCCGGCCGCCAAGCCGCAGTAAGGAACGCACGATGACTTCACAGGTTGGCCCATCAGTGCAATTGCCGCTGTCGCAGCGGATCAATTTCCGCCTTTGGATTCTGCTGGGCGTCGCCGTGCTGATTGTGGGATACCCGATCTACCAGGGTCTGGAGATCGCCCTCACCGGCGGTGTCAGCCGAAGCAGCGATGACAAAGGGGAACTGCTAAAGGTGGATCTGAAATCCATGAGCCTGTTCGAGATGGACCAGGAAAAGGCCGAGGAGGCGGATATTCCGCAGAAATGGCGCGACCTCAACGGCAAGCGCGTGCAGTTGGAGGGCGAGATGTATCTGAGCAACCAGGCAGGCTACGCCATCACTCGTTTCGACCTGGTCTACTCCATCGCCAAGTGCTGCCTGGTCGGCTCGCCCAAGGTCCAGCACTTCGTCCGCTCCAGCACCGTGCCGGGAAAAGCGGTCGAATACTACAGCGGTCTGGTTGTGGTCAAAGGCCGGCTCCATGTCGGCATTGAGCGCGATAAGGAAACCGGTAAGATATTGTCCGTGTATCGACTGGACGTGGAAAGCGTCCGGCCAGGGTAATGCTCCCCGCCTCGGGCGAGGTCGTCATTGTCGATCGACACTTGCCGGAGGCATGGCGATCTGCGCGGCCAGTGGAATCCGCAGGGTGAACGCTGTCCCTTCGCCGGGTTTGCTGACAAACCCCAGCGTTCCTCCGTGAGCCTCGACAATGCTCTTGCATATCGCCAGGCCAAGGTGCGATCCGTCCGGTGCTCTGAATCTCGCTTTTTCCACCCGGCGGATTCTACATTCAGACGATCGGTCCCGATCACACAATCTTGTATTTGCATGGACAACCATCCCATGTGCTCAGGAAGGAGATCCCATGAACGGCACACGGCGGCTTTTGACGGCGGCGGGCGTGGCGTTGTTGGTCTCGGGTGCGGCGCTGGCCCCAGTTCCGCGGGCCCGATCGCGACGGCAAGGTGAGCGATTTCAAGGCGCCCCAGGCCTGGCCCAAACAGCTGGCGCAGAAATGGAAGGTCAAGGTTGGAGCGGCCGATGCCACCCCGGCGCTGGTGGGCGACAAGCTCTATGTCTTTGCCCGCGAGGGCGGCGATGAGGTCATTTCCTGCCTGTCGGCCGCCGATGGCAAGGAAATCTGGC
>CAYSSA010000039.1:10263-16984 GCA_964433485.1 uncultured Tepidisphaeraceae bacterium
CGGCGCCAATGTCGGCGGTCCGGCCGCGTCGCATCCCGGGCCGAGAAGTTCGCCGGCCGTCGCCGAGGGCAAGGTCGTCACACTGGGTGTGGCGGGCGTTGTCTCTTGTGTCGATGCGGCCAGCGGCAAGCTGTTGTGGCGCAACAGCGAATACAAGGGTGTGCCGCGGTTCTATACGTCGGCCTCGCCGATCATCGTGGACGGCATGGCCGTCATACCGCTCGGCGGCGGCGGCAGCGGGGCGGTGGTCGCGTTTGATCTGACCACGGGCAAAGAGAAATGGAAGTGCTCCGGCGAAGGGGCGGCCTATGCCTCGCCCGTGCTGGTGACGGCCGACGGCGCCAAGCTAATCGTCACCATGCTGGAGCGTAGTGTTGTGGGCATTTCCCTGGCCGATGGCAAACTCCTGTGGCAGATTCCGGCCCAGCCCAGCGGCATGGGTTTCTACAACGCCGCCACGCCCGTGGTGGATGGCGCAACCGTTTACATCACTGGCACCGGTTCAGGCACCAAGGCGCTGAAGATCCAGAGGAAGGGAGATGGTTTTGCGGCCAATGAGTTGTGGAAGAACCCTGATTTCGGCACCTCTTTCAATTCGCCGGTGCTCAAGAACGGCATGCTCTTCGCGATCGACAGCGGGGGCCGGTTCTTCTGCCTTGACGCCAAAGACGGAAAGACGCTCTGGAGCGGTGCGGCCGTTGGGGCCGCAGGCGGCGGCGGGGGCGGCGGTGGTGGCCGAGGGATGCGCGGCGGCAACAATTACGGCGGAATGCTCGACGCCGGCGCGGTGATCTTCGCCTTGCCCCCGAGCTCGGAACTGATTGCCTTCAAGCCCGATGGCAAGGAATTTGCCGAGGTGGCGCGCATCAAGGTCGCGGAGAGCCCGACGTTCGCCTTTCCGGTGATCACCGGCAATCGCGTGTTTGTCAAAGATGCGGACTCGCTGATCGCGCTGGCCTTTGAATAGTCCGCGGCAAACGGCGTCAGCCGGCAACGAGGCATCGAACGCGCTTGGCCGTCAACATCGTCAATCCGTTCCGGGTAGAGTCTGACGGTCATGCCGACTGCTCTTGTGCGGTCCATTCCACCGGAGGATCGAACCATGCGGATGTTCTCGCGTCGTGAACTGTTGCGGACAGGTGCGGGCGCGGCCGCCGTGGGATTGGGCATCAATGCGGGCAGTGCGGAACCAGCCGGAGAGGCGCTATCGATACAGGACACTGGCGTTGCCGTGCTCAATCCCCAGGGCCGCGTTCCGCTGTCGTTCTTCATCGATGATTCCACGTGTCTGGTGAACATGGGGGCGTTCTGCATGCCACAGTTCGCCGAAGCCTGGCCGGACCGTGCAAACTACCGCAAGCCGTGGAAGACCTGGCCGCGGGAAATCCCCGATGGCTTTGTGCGCGAGTTCGGCGAGTTCTGCGCCGAGCACGGGGTCAAGGGCAAATACAGCATCGTCCCCAACCCGGCTTGCGTCGGTTGGCTCGACCGCGAGCTGCCCGGCTGGTCGCGGGCTGAATTGCGCAACAGCCTCAGACTCGTGCGGGAACTCATGCTGCCCAACTGGGACATCCATCCGGAGATGATCACGCATACGCGGGTGATCGACCTGCGGACGGGCCGACCGATGGAGGCCATCAGCAGCGCCACAATGGAAAACTCCTATCCGCAGACCGCCGTAAGCGCCGATGAACTGGCGGCTTATCTGGCGTATGCGCTGCGCATTCTGAAGAACTGCGATCTGCCCTGCGAGGGGATCACCACGCCGGGCGGATTCGGGAACCGCGTCAAGAATGAGTTGCCGCTGGCGGTGTGGCAGGCGGTGCGCGACGTCTACGGCTCCGAGCTTCCGCACTATTTCAAGTATGTTTCCGAAGGAAAGGAGAGCACTCGGCCGAAGCTGGAGCAGGTCCTGGGCGCCGACACCGACAGCCCGCAGGTGACCGTGAGCGTTCCCGCGAGCACCGGTGATTGGTTCGGCGACTGGGACGGCGACGCCGAACCGCAGGGTTCGCGCTATGCCAACGAAGATGCCTCGGCCGGCCGCATGGTGGAACTGATCGAGCGGGACGAGCCGGCCGTGATGCTTTGTCACTGGCCGGGGCTGTACAGCCACGGAACGAAAAAGGGGTTTGCGCATTTCAAGAGAGTGGCCCTGTCGTTGGAAGCGCGCTATCGCCATCGGACGTTGTGGATGAAGATCAGCGAAATCGCCCGCTACCAGGCGGCCAGAGAACTGACGCGGATCCAGCGCGTGGCGGGTCGCGTGACCTTTATGGCCCCATTCGCCACGCCGCGCTTCACTGTGCGGATCGCGGGCGCTCCCGGCGGGCCGCCGCGTCTGGTGAACAACCGCGAGGGCGTGCCGATGCGAGAAGTCGCCGCCATGTCGGACCTCACGAGCGGCGCCTGGCTGCGGCGGGAAAATGACCTGGTGGTTTGTTTCGATCTCCCCAAGGGCAAGGTGGCGATCGACCTTCAGCACGCCGCCCCTGGTTGAGTCAAAGGATCATTCGACGCGCGTGATGTTCAACGTGCTCACATCTCCGCGTTATGCCACACGTTCTGCACGTCCTCGTTCTCCTCGAACGCCTCGATCAACCGGTTCAGTCGCTCGGCCTGCTCGGGAGAGACGGGAACGGTATTGTTGGGGATGTTCGCGATTTCCGAAGCCTCGATCGGGATCTTCGCGGCAATAAGAGCTTCCTTGACCTTGTGGAAGGCGGTGGGCTGGGTATAGACCTCGAAGACATCACCCTGGTTCTTGACGTCTTCCGCGCCGGCGTCCAGGGCTTTTTCTATCAGCGCGTCTTCGGAGATGGCATCGGCCTTGATGGCGATCACGCCGAACTTGGTGAATTGAAACGCCACCGAACCGGAGGTGGCCAGATTGCCGCCGCCGGTCTCGAATATCTTGCGGATTTCCGGAGCCGTTCGCGCGCGGTTGTTGGTCAGGGCGTCGATCATGAGGGCGATGCCGCCGGGAGCGTAGCCTTCGTAGACGGCGGCCTCGTAGTTCTCTCCGCCAAGCTCACCCGTGCCTTTGGCGATGGCGTTTTCGATCGTGCCTTTGGGCATGTTCTCAGCCTTGGCTTCCTCGATCACGTAGCGCAGCGAGAGGTTGGCGGCCGGATCGCCGCCGCCGGCCCGCGCGGCGATGATGATCTTACGCGCGATCTTGCTCCAGACCTTGCCGCGTTTGGCGTCGTTGGCGCCTTTGGCCCGCTTGATTTTCGCCCAGTGACTGTGTCCTGCCATCGTTCATCTCCATCGTTCGCAAAGAGCACGCCATGTCTTTGGGGCCGCCGCGCTCCGTGCAGCCGCGGTCACGGCCTTCACAAAGTCGCAATGTACGGAAAACCTCGGCCCATGCAACCTTCGGCCTCGATCGCGGTAATGAATCCCGTCGGATACCTGAGCCCCGACACATCATTCATCGGAGAACACCATGAATCTGTCAAAACTCGCATTTGTTTGTCTGCTGGCCGCCGTTCCCGCCGGTCTAGGTTCGAATACACTGGCCGCCGAACCGAAAAAACCCATTCCGACGTTCCTCAAAGCGGAGGACGGCGGCATCGACTTCAAACTTCAGGGCGAATATGTCTCCAACCAGCTCGGCGCTCAGGTCATCGCCCTGGCCGATGGCAAGTTCCGCGTGGTCTTCTTCCCCGGCGGTCTGCCCGGTGCCGGCTGGGATGGCAAGGCCAAGATCGAGGTCGACGGAAAACTTGACGGCGCAAAGGCGGTTTTTGCGGGCGCCTGGCCTTGCGCCGCCGACGGTGACAAACTCGAGGGCAAGAACGACCAGGGCCAGGTAATCAGCCTTAACAAGACGCTTCGCAAGAGCCCCACACTCGGCGCAAAACCACCAGAGGGCGCGGTTGTACTGTTTGATGGAACCAATACCGACGGCTGGAACGGGGGCAAGCTGGTGGAGGACAATCTACTCAATATGGGCGTCACCTCGAAGAAAGCATTCACGAGCTTCACTTTGCACCTCGAGTTCCGCACACCCTTCATGCCGGCCGCCCGTGGCCAGGGCCGCGGCAACTCAGGCGTCTATCTACAGAACCGCTACGAGGTGCAGGTTCTGGATTCTTTCGGCCTCAAGCCTCAGGACAATGAATGCGGCGGCATCTACAAGACCGCTGTGCCGAGCGTCAACATGTGCCTGCCGCCGCTGTCGTGGCAAACCTATGATATTGACTTCACGGCCGCCAAATGGGACGGCGAGAAGAAGCTCGCCAACGCCCGCGCAACGGTGAAGCTCAATGGCGTGACGATCATCGACAACGTGGAAATCCCCGCGCAGACCGGCGGCGGCCAGAAGGAAAGCGCCGCGCCAGGCCCCATCCAACTTCAGAATCACGGCAACCCCGTCTACTACCGCAACATCTGGGTGGTGGAGAAGAAGTAGGGAGTCGGTGTTTTCCCACGACTGACATCGTGGGGAATACACAACGCTCCTGGCAGCGCCGTCTGCAGATCCTCCGCATGTAACAATGGTCGTGGACCCACCCTTCGGTGGACGGTATGAGGGAACCATATGAAGCACTTCCTGGCGATTGTGGCGTTGGTGTCCGGTCTCATGCTCGTCGGCTGCAAGGACGACAAACCCTCGCCCACCACTGGCGGCGGCAAGAGACCGCGGGTGGCGCTGGTGATGAAGTCCCTGGCCAATGAGTTCTTCCGGACGATGGAAGACGGCGCCCGCGCCCACCAGCAGGCGCATGCGGCGGAGTATGAGTTGCTCGCCAACGGGATTCGCGACGAACAGGATGTCGCCCGGCAGAACAATCTTGTCGAGCAGATGATCGCGCAGAAGGTCGATGCCATCGTGATCGCGCCGGCCGACAGCAAAGCCCTGGTTCCGGCGTGTAAGAAGGCCATGGACGCCGGCATTGTGGTGGTGAACATCGACAACAAGCTGGACGAGGCCACACTGGCGGACAAGACCATCAAAGTCCCATTTGTCGGTCCGGACAACCGCAAGGGCGCACGTATGGCGGGCGATTATCTGGCCGGGAAGCTCAAGACCGGAGACGAGGTCGCGATCGTCGAAGGGCTGCGTGGCGCGTTCAACGCCGAACAGCGCCGGCTGGGATTTGAAGACGCCTGCAAGGCCTCCGGATTGAAGGTAGTCACGTCGCAGTCGGCTCGCTGGGAGATGATCGAGGCCGACAAACTCGTTGGCGCCATGTTGCCGAACTATCCGAACATCAAGGCCCTGCTGTGTGCCAACGACAGCATGGCGCTGGGCGCGGCGGCCGCACTGAAGTCGGCCGGCAAGACCGGCAAGATCGACGTGGTGGGCTTTGACAACATTGCCGCGGCTCAGCAGCTCATGCGCGAGGGCCGCATGCTTTGCACGGTGGACCAGCACGCGGACCGGATCGCCGTGTTCGGCATCGAGTATGCCCTGCAGATTCTCAAGACCAGGGCCGCCCCGGCCGACAAGGAAACGCCAGTGGATCTGATCACGGCGGATTCGCTGAAGAAGTGATTCAGCCGGCTGGGCCGCGCGCCCGGAGCAGATGAGCAAGGACAAGCCGTCGCGTTGCCGAGTGGCGGCCCGGTATTCCTCAGCGAGACAATCGGATGACGGACCTCTCGAACACCGCAACGCCCGAGACTCCCCTCAAGACCGCCGGGGATTTTCGGGCCGCGCTGATTGACTACCTGGGTCTGCTGCTGGCGCTGCTGCTGGAGATCGGTGTGTTCAGCGCCATCAGCGCTTACCAGGGCAGGGCTTTTTTCAGCGCGGCGACGTTTCGCACCATCATCAATGAACTGCCGGCCGGCGCCATCATGACCGTGGGGATGACCTACGTGCTGATCGATCTGTCGGTGGGGTCGGTGATGGGACTGTGCAGCGCGGTGCTCGGGGTGTTGCTGGTTCAGTGCCGCATGCCGTTGGCGCCGGCGATGGCCGTCGCGCTCCTGACGGGAGTGGCGTGCGGGGCGCTGAACGGCATGATCTCGGTCGGCTGGCGATTGCCATCGTTCATCGTCACGCTGGGCATGCTGGAGGTCGCCAGGGGCATGGTCCACCTGGTGACCGGCTCGCACACGCAGTACGTCGGCAGTGCCGTCGGCCGATTTGCAGGCGCCTCGTTCGGCGGACTTTCTCTCCTGTTCTATTTTGCCGCGGCGGTCGTTGTCCTTGGACAGGTCGTTCTGCAATACACCGTTTTTGGACGATATGTCGCCGCGATCGGAAACAATGAACTGGCCGTCCGCTACTCAGGCATCAACCCGAATCCCACCAAGACACTGGTGTACCTGCTATGCGGCACGCTGGCCGGCATTGCCGGAGTGGTCGAGCTGGCGCGCATCGAATCGGCGAACCCCAACGACGGCAGCGGCAAGGAGCTGCAGGTGATTGCGGCCGTCGTGGTCGGCGGCACAAGTCTCTCGGGCGGGCGCGGCTCGGTCTTGCGAGGGTTTCTCGGGCTGTTGATCATGGAAGTGCTTGGCAACGGTCTGGCCGCCGTGGACGTTCGAGATGAACAGAAACGCCTGGTGACGGGCTGCGTGATCATTCTGGCGGTATTGCTGGACTACTATCGCCGTGGAGCAAAGAGGGCGTGAACGGCGCACTCCCGTGCATCGCGATCGATCGATCCGTATAATTCCCGGCCTTATGCCAGCGAACCTCATTGATGGAGCCGCTCTTGCCGCCGAAGCTCGGCGCGATGTGCATCGTCGCGTGCAGGAACTC
>CAYSSA010000039.1:17013-17471 GCA_964433485.1 uncultured Tepidisphaeraceae bacterium
ACAGCCATGCTTGTGGGGTCGTCGCCCGCGGGCGAACTTTATGCGTCGCGCCAGACCGAGGCGTGTCGCGCGGCTGGCATTTCGTACGACTTGTTGCCGCTGCCGGCGGAATCGAGTTTCGAGGACATCGCCGGGACGATCCGTTGCCTCAATGCCGAGCCCAAGGTCACGGGGATCATGCTCCATTTGCCTCTGCCGGCGCATCTCGACGCCACCGAGGTGCAGTACCTCATCGATCCCGTCAAGGATGTCGAAGGCGTCAATCCGGCGAATATCGGCTATGTGGTCTATGGCCACACCCTGATCGCTCCCTGCACGGCGCGGGCGGCGGGCGAGTTGATCCACTCGACGGGAGTTCAGGTGCGCGGCGCCGAGGCCGTGGTTGTGGGCGCCAGCGAGATTGTCGGCAAGCCCCTGGCTCTGCTGCTGGCCGAGGAAATGGCGACCGTTACGCTCTG
>CAYSSA010000039.1:17503-19514 GCA_964433485.1 uncultured Tepidisphaeraceae bacterium
ACATCCTGGTGGTAGCGGCCGGAAAGGCAGGCCTGATCACCGCCGACCATGTCAAGCCTGGCGCGGTGGTGATCGACGTGGGGATCAATCGCGTGACTCTGGCGGACGGCTCCAAGAAGACCGTCGGCGATGTGGACTTCGATGCCGTGCGCCAAGTGGCGGGTCACCTGACTCCGGTCCCGGGCGGTGTCGGACCGATGACCGTCGCCATGCTTCTCAAGAACACGGTGCGTTCCGCCGAACTGAGGATGGGACGGCAATAGGCCCATCCATCGCGGTCCGATAATGTCGGGTTTTCAAAGGAGCAGACATGTCACTGAAAAGCCTGGTTAAATACACCTTGTTTGGCCAACCGGGCGTTCGCCCGCGACAGATCAACCGCGGCTTGTTGAAAGGCTTGAAGTTCAACATCGACACCGCCAGCAAGTCCCTGCGCCTTTTGGGGTTGGATGAGTCCGAGCTCACGCCGCATTTCCAAAGGCTTGTCGTTGGAATCGAGGGCGCGATGGATATCGGCGCCAATGATGGCTGGTACACCACGTATCTGGCGTCCCGTCCCGGCATGAAAAAAGTCTGGGCGTTTGATCCGGACCCCTCGCTACTCGAAATCACGCGGGCCAATCTCGCCCTCAATTCAGAGCAATACGTTCGCAAGACCACTCTCGTGGCGAAGTTCGTCGGCAACCGGGACGACGAGCGATTCTGCCGCGTCGATCCGCTGGTGGCCGATTTTACCGGACCTCTGCTGCTTAAGATTGACGTTGAAGGCGCGGAGCACGATGTATTGGAGGGCGCGGAAAACACCCTGCGCCGGGACAACGTGCGGCTGATCGTTGAGACACACAGCCTGGCCCTGGAGGAATCCTGCACGGCCTATCTGAAGGCTCGCGGCTATCAGGTTCAGATTGTGCCCAATGCCTGGTATCGCCTGATCTTTCCGGAGAGCCGGGCCTCGGCCCACAACCGTTGGTTCACCGCCACGCGCTGAGCCGCCGAGCGTCGCCCTATGGCTTGAACTGCCCGACGAACGCGGTAACCAACTGTTCGAGTTCGGACTGGAGCGCGGCATCCGGTTCGGCCATGGTGAACCCCACCGACCAGCGACGCCCGGCGGGCATGAACGTGGCGCCAACGATGACTTTGCGGTCCTCCTTGTTCTTCTCTGACCGAACGAGCCTGGACTCCGGCAGTGGCGTCTTGATTGGCGAGATCGCCACGATGACTCTGGCTCCCTTGTAATGGAGAGTGGCGCCCTCCAGACGCGGCTTGCGCGGTTGGGACTCCCAGGTCGGGTTATCGTACATCAGCCAGTGTGACAGTTCGAAAACCGGCGCCTTGGTCGCGGCCTCCACG
Organism: uncultured Tepidisphaeraceae bacterium; assembly: GCA_964433485.1. Lineage (GTDB taxonomy): Bacteria > Planctomycetota > Phycisphaerae > Tepidisphaerales > Tepidisphaeraceae > JANYKD01. The sequence goes on from CAYSSA010000039.1 coordinate 18,857, forward strand.
CCCCGATACTCCAGGTACACCAGCAGTTCGGCAAGACGGGGTTGCCGCCGGTCCTCAGGCAACGGGGCGTCGGGAGAGGAACTTGAAGCGCAACCGACCATGCACGCGAGCAACAGCAATGTCGTCAGCGGATGTCGCATCGGCGTATTGTACCGGCCCGGCGGTAATGACAAACGCCCGTATTCGTGTACAACATCTTCCGAGCAATGCCCAATTTCTACGACATCGCCTATTGGAGCGGCCTGGTTGTCGGCAGTCCTTTCTGGCTGCTGAGGACTTCGGCCCGGAAGAAGGTGCTGACGGCCCTGGCTCAACGGGCGGGAAACGTGGCCGCCCGCGACAGCGCACATCCCGCCGTCATGATCCACGCGGTTTCGCTGGGAGAAATGAACGCGACGCGAGGTCTGGTCGAATTGTTGCGCGCCAGGCAGCCCGATCTGCATTTCATCATCAGCTCGACGACCGATACCGGCTACGCCCGAGCCCTGGAGCTTTATGGACCTCATCCCAAACCCCTGGATGCGTCCACGCCGGCACCCGGACTTCTGGACGAGCCCCCCGAGTCCGCGCGATTCACGATCATCCGCTATCCGCTTGATTTCACCGCCGCCGTCACGCGGACGCTGGACAATCTGAGGCCAGCGGCGGTGGTTCTAAT
>CAYSSA010000039.1:19541-23645 GCA_964433485.1 uncultured Tepidisphaeraceae bacterium
CGAACTTCCTTCGCCAGTGCGAGCTTCGCCGGATTCCGGTGATCGTTGTCAATGGACGGGTCACGGAACCGAGTTTCCGTAAGTATCGACTGGGCGGACCGGTGACCCGCCGCATGTTTGCTCGCCTCTCCGCCGCCTGCGTCCAGGAGCCGGTCTACGCGGACCGCTTTCGACGGCTTGGGGTGCCGGCCGACCGCATTTCAATCACCGGCACCATGAAATTCGACACCGCGACCGTTGGAGATCGCGTGCCGGGCGACGAACTGTTGTGTGAGGAACTTCAGATTCGCCCGGTGAGCCTGTACCCAGGCAGTGCCGAGGCACAGCGGTTCTGGGTGTGCGGATCAACCGGACCGGGAGAGGAAGAGGCCATTCTCAAGCAGTATCGCCAGCTTCTGGCCAGACACACGCGGCTGCGCCTGGTGATTGTGCCGCGAAAGCCGGATCGTTTCGATGAGGTGGCCAAGACCATCCTCGACCGTGGTTTTCAGGTGGTGCGGCGCTCCAAGACGGTGCCGGCAACCCAGAAGGACCAGCTCATGGCCTTCCTCAGCGGCTCGCCCGCGCCGCAGGGCAAACGACCCGAGCCGCCCAGCACTCTGCTTCCGCCCGTGATTCTGGGCGACACCATGGGCGAGCTGCGGAAGTTCTACTCGCTGGCCGATGTGGTATTCGTCGGCCGATCGCTTGTGGATCTGGGCGCCAAACAGCATGGCTCGGACATGATCGAGCCCGCGGCGCTGCGCAAACCGGTAATCACCGGTCCGTTCACGGGGAACTTCGCCGACGCGATGTCGCGATTCCGCGCCGCCGAGGCGATCTGGGAGGTCGCCACGGACGAGGAACTCGGGCAGGCGGTGTCGATCCTGCTTTCCTCGCCGGAGCACGCGATGGAAATGGGGCGCAGAGCGCAGCAGGTCGTCAATCAGGAAAAGGGCGCCACCGCGAAGCATGTCGAGGCCGTTCTCGGGTTGCTGGCGGGCGCGGAACCGCGGACGACCGCCCATGGCGTTTGAGCGAGCCATGTCTCCCGATTTCGCAACAACCTCGCGGGACTATGCGCATCGCCCGCAATACGCCCCGCGGTTGTTCCTGGAGCTGCTCCATCGGGGCGTGGGACGGCCAGGCCAGCGTGTCCTGGATGTCGGTGCGGGGACCGGCCTGCTGAGCATTGGATTGTGGCGACGCGGCTGTTGGGTGGTGGCGGTCGATCCAGGCGCGTTGCTTCTGGCGGCCGCCAGACGGGCCGAGCCGAATTTGCCGACCGTGGTGGCCAAGGCCGAGTGCCTGCCCTTTGCGGACGAGTCCTTCGACGTGGTGACGGCCGCCCAGGCATGGCATTGGTTTGATCGTGCGCGGGCGCCGCGGGAAGTGCGCCGCGTGTTGCGCCGCGGCGGGGCTGTCGCGGTGGTGTATCAGTTGCATGTTCCCTCGGTCGGTTCAATCGCCGCCGCGTCCGAGCAATTGATCCTGGGTTTCAACAGCGGCTGGAAGCACGCCAACAGCACGGGTATCTCGGGACAGGCATTGCGGGACTTGCAGGCGGCGGGATTTGTGGACATCGAGAGTTTCTCGTTCGACGCGCCGACGGCACTCGACCGCGAGCACTGGCACGGATACGTACGCACACTCAGCGCCGTCGCCGGCTCGATGTCGGAAACCCGGCTCCGCGAGTTTGACCAGGCGCATCGGGCAATGCTGGCATCCGGGGACCGGCAGGTACGGGTGCTGTTCCGTCATTTCGCGGCCGTTGCCCGCGTTCCCGCCGCTTGACCGCCAACACCAACGGCGATTCGCGGCGCGCCGAGGCAACCGGGCAGGTCGCACCGGACAGACTAAATCGCAAAGCCCTGGCGGTAGCTCTTGCGTATGAGCGCGTCGGCCTCAGGCGCATTGGTGGCCTTCATCGAGGCCGAATCCCACTCGATGCGCTTCTTCAGGCGCACGGCCAGATTGCCGACCAGCAGGGCCTCGGTGTAGGGGCCGGAATAGGCAAACCCCGCCAGCGACATCTCTGGCTTGCCGGCCTTGCAGGCCGCAATCCACTCCTGGCGATGCCCGATTGAACGAGGCAATGTCTTGGGCGGAAGCTGAAATTCCTTCCGCCGCGCGGCCGGAAAGAGTCTCGGCTGGCCCGCCCAGCCGCCACCAACCATCGTCCCTTTGTCCCCAATGAAGATGATGCCGTTATCGGGAAGGTTGAATTCACCGGCCACGTCTTTGGGAGTGGGTGGGAGCTTGCCGCCATCATACCAGGTCATCTTCACGGCCGGGCGATTGCCCCTCGCCGCAAACTCATAGGTGATGATCTGCCAGGCCGGATAGGTTTCCTTGCCAAGCGGGCTGGTCTGGGCTTCCGCCGCCGCCGGCGCGCCCAGATCCAGAGCAAAGAACGCCGGGTCCATGTTGTGTACGGCCATGTCGCCGAGCGCCCCGGTTCCAAAATCGAACCAGCCGCGCCAGGCAAACGGATGATAGCAGGAGTGATAGGGGCGCTCCGGCGCCGCTCCAAGGAACAGGTTCCAGTCCAGATCAGGCGGCACAGGCAGAGCTTCTGCGGGGCGCTCCGCAGGTTGCGGCCACCACTTGCGCGCCGGCGTGCCCGGCCGGTCGGACCAGACGTGGATCTCCTTGACCACGCCGATCGCGCCGGCGTCGATCCACTCTTTGGTCTGGCGCAAACCTTCGCCGGCATGACCGTTGTTCCCCATCTGGGTCACCAGGCCGGTCTCCTTCGCCACCCTCGTCATGACCCGGGCCTCTTCGATACTGTGGGCCATCGGCTTCTCGACGTAAACGTGTTTGCCGGCGCGAAGCGCGGCCAGCGAGATCGGCGCGTGCATGTGGTCGGGCGTGGCGCACATGACCGCGTCGAAACTCCTGGCGGCCTTGTCAAGCATGACGCGATAGTCCTTGAATCGTTCGGCCTTGGGAAACCGGTTGAATGTTCCGCCCGCCTTCTTCCAGTCGATGTCGCAGAGAACCACAATGTTCTCCGATTCCATGTCCTTCAGCACCCCGCCACCCTGGCCGCCAATCCCTACGCCGGCGATGTTGAGTTTCTCGCTTGGCGGGGTTTGTCCCTGGCCAAGAACATGACGCGGGACAATCTGCAATCCGGACGCGCACGCCGCTGCCTTGAGGAACTGGCGACGATTCATGAATTGACTCCTTCAGTTGTTGCGACAACAGATATACCGCGGAATTGGCTCGACGTGGAACACCGGTTGCCTGGCCCTGTCTCTGGAACCAGACCATTGTGTCAGGCAACGCATTTGCCCCGCCCAACGCGGAAGCGCGGACTTCCACCCCCTGTCTCTGACGCCTTCGACTGCCCGCGATAGTCGCCACCACGCACCTGAATGCCGATGGAGTTCTTGGATGGGAACTGATACGGAGGCGCACCTGGTTTCATCATTATTTCTCCGGCCGCTTCGCCTTCTTCGGCCGACCCTCGGGGCGCAGGGTGTGGCCCAGATTCAGCCGGGCGGCCGTCCGCATCACCCAGGCGTCACTTCCAAACGGCCGGCTTCGTTCCAGGCTCGCTTCCACCCGCTCCTGCTCCTTGCCCGTCAACGAGGTGTTGACCCACTCAGTCCAGTCGGCCGGACGATCCACCGGCCAGGGGGCGAGAATGGCCTTCAATTCGTCGCCGCCGTGCATCCTCGACCAGAGACTGCTCCAACGCCACTGCTCGGCCTGTTTGACCAGGCCGGCCGACAGGGCGTTGCGTTCGACGGAGCGGCGGACGGTCAGATAATTCTCGTCGGTTTGCACGGGAAAGCTCTTGTATCGGCCACGATAGAGGTGGCCGTAGCCGACGGTGTGGTGGGCGACGCGCCAGCGCATGGCGTGGAGATCGGCCAGCCAGCGGAAGAACTGGCTGAACTGTCCCTCGCGGGTGGGCCAGACAACAAAATGCCAGTGGTTGGACATGAGGCAATACGACAGGATGCGGATGGGGTGACCCTGGTCGGCCTCGATTAGGACGCGGTGGAAGGCGTCGAAGTCGGCGTCGGTGCGGAACAGGCGCATTTTACCGACGGTGCGGTTGATAACGTGATAGACCATGCCGCCGGGCGCGATTCGGCGTTTTCTGGGCAT
>CAYSSA010000040.1:0-7625 GCA_964433485.1 uncultured Tepidisphaeraceae bacterium
CAGAACCATGGCGCCGGTGAGTTCGCCGTTGGCGAAGCGCGGAAGATATTCATCCTTGATCCGCTGGTCGGCGAAAGCGTTGATCGTCTCGGCGATGCCCTGCAGACCAAAGAGGTTCATCAGCGAGGGGTCGGCCCGGCTGACGATCTCGTTGGCCATGGTGTAGATCAGGTTGGGACAATTCAGGCCGCCGTATTGGCGCGGCAGGGTGAAGCCCATGAGATCGGCCTGGGCAAGAACCTTGAGGTTCTCCTTCACCAGCGGATTGAGGGTAACGGTGCCGTCCTCATTGAGCGTGTTGCCCTCCTGGTCGATCCGTTCGGTGCGCGGGGCGATGTGGTTGGCCGCGATGTCGCCCACGATGCCGAGAATGCGGCGATAGTTGTCGATGGCGTCGGCCGCGTCCACGGGCGCATATTCCTGTCCCGGACCGGCGGCATTGGTGAAGTTGTCCTCCTGCACGGCGGCAATCTGCGCCAGATCGAGGTGCCTGAAGAGGAACTGGATGTCTTCGTTATCGGTGAAGAAGTTGGGCATGTTCGTTACCAGTTGATAGTTGTCATTTGATAGTTGTCAGTGAATGCCGACAGTGTCCTGCCGGCAGCCAGCAACCATCCAGTCTCCGCTCACCCTCTGTCCCGTATCGCCTTGATCATCATCGGAATGATCTTGTTGAGGTCGCCGACAATGCCGTAATGGGCAACCCCGAAGATGGGGGCTTCCTTGTCCCAGTTGATGGCGATGATCTTGGCGGATTCTTCCATGCCGGCTCGGTGCTGGACGGCCCCGCTGATGCCGCAGGCGATGTACAATGCCGGCCGGACGGTGGTGCCGGTCTGACCGACCTGGTGTTCCTTGCCTACAAAGCCGCTGTCGACGGCGGCGCGACTGGCGCCCACGGCGCCGCCCAGCACGCCGGCCAGATCGTGGATCAGCTTGAAGTTGTCCTTGCTCCCGACGCCGCCGCCGCCGGCGACGATGATGCGGGCGCCCTTGAGATTCACCTTGCGCTTCTCGCGGACGCGCTCGATCAGGCGCACCGACTGCTCGAAGTCGTTGAACTCGATCTTCTCCTCGATAATCTGGCCCCGCCGGGTCGGGTCGCCCTCGCCCAGGCGCATCACGCCCTCGCGAACCGTCGCCATCTGCGGCCAGCGGTCGTAATTGATGATGGTGGCGATAATGTTGCCGCCGAACGCCGGCCGAATCTGCATCAGCAAATTCTTGTACAGGGTCTTGGTGCGAGGGTCGGTGTAGTCGCCAATCTGCAGGTCCGTGCAGTCGGCTGTCAGGCCGGCGCGCATCTCCGAGGCGATGCGAGGCGCCAGATCGCGGCCCATCGGCGTGGCGCCGTACATGACGATCTGCGGTTTGTACTTGCTGACAAGCTGGCACATGACGCGGGCATAGGGCAGGGTGCGATAGTACTCCAGCCGCGTATCATGTACGTAATAAACCTTGTCCACTCCGTGAGCAATCAGGCGGTAGGACAACTCGCGCACGTTCCAGCCGGCAAGCACTGCGCCGACCTGCACGCCGAGTTTGTCCCCGAGTTCGCGGGCCTTGCCGCACAACTCGATCGATGTTTCGCTCAGATGCTCGTCTTCCTGCTCGGCGAAAAGCCAGACTTCACCTTGGGGATTTGGGTCAATCATGATGGTTGGTCGGTTGTCGGTAGTCAGTAATCGCTAGCCAGCAGTTGGAGGTCAGTAATCGGTGGCAACTATCGGCCACGAACCACCGACCACGGACTCATCCAAGTGTATGATCGACGATCAGCTCGTGGATCATCTTCCTGATGCCTTCCTCGTTGTTGGGCACTTCCGTATAGCCTTCCTTGGTCAGGACAATCGACTGGACGCGATGGACCTTCGTGGGCGAGCCGGACATGCCGCACCACTGAAGGTCGGCCGCGATATCGTCGAGGTTCCATTGCTCGATCAGCAATCCGGCGGCCTTGAGTTTGTCGACGCGCCTGGCGACCTCGGCGTCCTTCTCGCCCTGAGCGGCGCTGGGCATGGCGGCGGCGACTTCATTGGTCACCTCCCCGATCGAGCGGCAACGCTTGGCCCTCATGACGCGCCTGGCGGCGGCGGGGCGCGTTTCATTGGCCGTGTCCAGCACCGTCAGAAGCACGGGCAGACGCGCTTCCAGCACCTCATATCCATTGCCCACATTGCGACGCACGCGAATGGTCCTGCCCGACAGATCGACCAGCCGCTCAAAATAGGTGATCTGAGGCAGGCCGAGTTTCTCGGCCAGTTGCGGACCCACCTGTGCGGTGTCGCCGTCGATGGCTTGCCGGCCTGCGAACACCAAGTCGTAATTCCTCAGTCTGCGAACGGCCTGGCTGAGGATGTAGCTGGTCGCGGCCGCCCGGCGGTCGGAGATGATGATGGCACGATCAGCCCCGCGGTAGAGGCACTCGCGCAACACCTCGCACGCCGCCATCGGGCCCATGGTGATGGCGGTTACCGTGCCCCCGAACCTGTCGCGGACTTGCATCGCCGCCTCAAGGGCATGGAGGTCATCGGGATTGAAGACCGCAGGCAACGCGCCGCGATTGACCGTGCCGTCGGCTTTCATGGCTTCGCCGGTGATGTTGGCCGTGTCCGGCACCTGTTTGACACATACAATTGAGTCGTAGCCCAAGGGATATTCTCCTTCGCTCTTACGCCTTGGAAAACCGCAAGGGGAGATTAGTTAACGGCCTATTACAGCCGAGTCAATAGCACCGCCGGACGAATACCGTCCGAAGGCAAGGCCGCTTTTGCCCACAACTGGCCAAAACGGTCGCGATCGACCATCACAGTGGGAGTCAGGACAAGCATTCACAAAGGCGAGGAACCATCCTGGTTGCAGCGGCCGCGCCGCGCCCAAACCGGCGCCGGCAACTGGTCCGGCCGGCTCACGCGGTCCTCTTTGGCGCCAGAACCTGGGCGCTGCGGCTTGGAATGTACAATTGAATGCTCTGGTTCCGGCCGTGCATGGGAACGGCCTGTTTCCAGTAAGTAACTGTCTCATCCACAAGGCCAAAGCCTTCAAACAGCTTGTTGTCGGTGTCCAGGACAATCCGGTAGTCCGCCGGGTCTGGCACGGGGATCCGCAGGTCCGTGTATGACGCCGTTGCATGGAAATTGAACACGAAGACGAGCGGCCCGCGCCGATAGACCAGCAGACGGTCGTGCTCGTGTACAAAAAGCTGCTCGATGAAAGGATCGACCAGCAGGCCGTAATTCATGTCGAGTTTCTGCATGGCCTTGTCAAACTCATTGAGCCCCATGTAGCGCAGAAACGCGCTGTCCACCAGCGACCACTGCCGCCGGGCGTACTTATGCGAGTAGCCGTTTCCCTCGCGCGGGAAGTCGACCCATTCCGGGTGGCCAAACTCGTTGCCCATGAAGTTGAGCCAGCCTTCTCCTCCCAGCGAGAATGTGATCAGGCGGATCATCTTGTGCAGCGCCAGCCCGCGGTCGATCACTACGCTGGGATTGCCCCGGTTCATCTTCCAGTACATCTCCTTGTCCATCAGCCAGAAGGCGATGGTCTTGTCGCCCACCAGCGACTGGTCGTGGCTCTCGACATAGGCGATGTGCTTTTCCGTGTGCCGCCGGTTCAGCAACGTGTGATATAGTTCGCCCAGGTTCCAAGCCTCGTCCTGTTTCTCCTTCAGCAGCTTGATCCAATAGTCCGGTATGCCCATCGCCAGTCGATAGTCGAAACCCAGGCCGCCCTCGGTCACGGGCCTGGCCATACCCGCCATACCCGACACGTCTTCGGCGATGGAGATCGCGTCCGGCTTAACGGCGTGCAACATCTCGTTGGCCAGTTGCAGGTAGCAGATCGCGTCCGGATCCACGTTGCCGCCGAAATAATCATCGTAGCTTGAGAAGTTCCGCCCCAGCCCGTGATCAAGGTAGATCATGCTGGTGACACCGTCGAAACGGAAGCCGTCGAAGCGGTACTCCTCCAGCCAGAACCGCAGGTTGCTCAACAGAAACCTCTGCACCTCATATTTGCTGTAGTCGAACAGCAGCGAATCCCAGGCGATGTGTTGACCGCGCGGTCCGGCGTGAAAATACTGATACTCCGTCCCGTCGAACAGGCTCAGACCCTCGTGGACATTCTTCACCGCGTGGCTATGGATCACGTCCAGCAGCACGGCGATGCCCATGCCGTGTGCCGCGTCGATCAGCGACTTCAGCTCCTCCGGCGTGCCGAAGCGGGAGGAGACGGCGTAAAAGTTGCTCACATGGTAGCCGAATGAGCCGGCGAACGGGTGCTCCATGATGGCCATGAGCTGCACGGCGTTGTATCCCAGCTTTGCGATGCGCGGCAGGATCTTCTCGGCAAATTCGGCGTAGGTTCCGAATCGCTCTTCCTCCAGTGCCATGCCGATGTGCGCCTCGTAAATACGCAACCCGCCCCGGATGCGGGGCGCAGGGTTCTTGAACTGATACGGCCGGGGCGGATCCCAGAACTGCCCCGTGAAATTGTTGCTGCGAACGTCATGGACCACGCGGCGGATATACGCCGGAATGCGGTCGATCGCCCCCAGTGGCGAAACCACCTGCACCTTCAACAAACTTTCGTGCCGCAACCGATCGGCGTATTTGTCATCAGGCAGAAAAATGCTCCAGACGCCATATTGATCGCGCGACATAGGATGGGCAAAACGATCCCATCCGTTGAAATCCCCCGCAAGGCGGAGTTGCACGGCTTCCGGAGCCCATTCGCGATACCAGATGCCGCTTTGCCCATCGTGCATGCCCCGATTGAACCCGAAATAGCGATGCCCCTGGCTGATTTCACCGAGCAACCCACCCGTTTCCGAAAACCTCGCCTTCGCCGCGGCGAAGCGATCCAATCGCTGTTGAATCTGCTCGGCATAGGGTTCCAGCCAGGGATCGAGTCTCACCAGGCCGGGAAGAGGACGTGACTGTTTGGTAAGTTCGGCCATGCCATGAGGATAGCCGCAGCGGGGACCAATGGACAGAGCCACGCGGAACATACGACCGTGGCTGCATGAATCATCATTGAACGGTCATGCAGATCTACTCCGATTATCAGTGCTTACGGGCGTTCATCTGGGTTTCCTTTGAATCGTACGGAGAAAGCCGTTATGGCTGACTCCACAATGGGATATGGACATTGAATGATGCGTGCTTCTGATAACCCTCTGTCGCGCCGAACAAGGCTATCGGAACACCATCGGAAAACAGCAGTGCCGGACGCTCCACGTTCGTGTTGCTCAGCGCGCCGTCGGCCCACTTGAACCGGCTTCCAAACACCTTCGGGTGCATCGCAGGTTTCCACCGCAGGCCGTCGGCCGACTGGAACAGAGCTAGACCGCCGGATGCGCCGGTGAACCGGCGGTCCTGGGGGGGACAAGGCGCGCATAGCGTGATCGAACGCCTCGTGGAACTCGAGGTCCAGCGTTGCCTGGTGCGTGTGGCAGACGGCGCGGTCCAGCTGGTCGCACGGGATGTTTTGGATTGAGATCACATGGTCACGCCAGAACTGCGTCTTCTGAGGGTTACGCTTTTTGAAGAGGTTCCGTAGTCGGTTTGCATAGGTGCCGGGCTTCTGTTTGGCGTGGTACGGCTTGGGCAGCATCCGTTTCCCACGCCGAGGCGCGATGGTTGGGGAAGTCGCAGCGGCGGGTGGGGTGGCAATGCGTGGTGGCCGTGGTGGCGAGCCGTGCCGCCGTAGGCGGAACATCGCCTCCATCAGGATTAGCGATACTTCCCGGAGTTGCTCATCCGGCGGAATCTCACGGCCGCATTCGTGTTGAGACATAGGCGACTTCCCACCCGCCGACACACGGCGAGGATTGGTCCCACTCAGCCTCGTTAACCCTTTTGAATCAAGTCGTCCGGTGGCGTGCGCCCGACAAGTCGTCATTTCCCCGGCAGGTGTTCCGGTGCGATGGGGTCGCATCAAGCAACGTGAGACAAACAGTGTACGTTTGCGATTCGGTACACACCATTGTAAAGCCTTGAAGGCCAGTCACTTACGACTGGACTTCTTCTTTGGCAGCCGTCGGGGCAATATCCCGGAGGTCATTTCTGGGCATATCTGACTATCAGGATGAGACTTACGTTCTTCGCCACAACTCGCCTCGACTGTACATCGAGCTTGGCATCATCCGCAGCCCAAAATACTGTTGCACTTATGATGCCTATATGTGGTGTGTCAGGAGACTCCATCGTCCCGTTTGGGCCTGGATCGGACGGCTGAAAGCAGCTTGATCAGTTCCACTTCGAACTTGGTGAGATTGACGCGCTTGGCCGCTTCACGGGCAGCCGGGAGCGCGGTCCTCGGGGTTTTGCCTTTAGGTAGACTGCAGGTGATGCCGATGATTTGGCCGGCTTTGCGGCGGTCCGTCCGAAGGCGTACGCGGCCCCCGATCTTTGAGCGGACGATTAAGAAAGTGAGAGAAGTGGTTTGGCTCGACAGATAACGCGTCTTTGGTCGTTCATGGTGCGCCTTCTCTTGCGTCCAGGTGATAATCCTTGCCCGACCAGCTATCCAGGACGGATTGCTGCCAGCGTTCGAGGGCGGCACGCATCGCGGCGACACGTTCCGGGTGTTTGCCGGCGAGGTCGTTCTGTTCCATCGGGTCGTCGGTGAGGTTGTAGAGTTCGAAGCTCGGTTCCGCAGCGCCCTTCTGAATCCGATGCAGTTTCCATGGCCAGTCATTCCAGGCGGCGTGTCCACGCAGCGCATCCGCCCCGAATTTCGGGAACTCCCGGACGTTTTTGAGCAGGCGATCCGGATAGGGGTCGGGCTTCCCCGCCTGCTGCGCCTCCATCAGCGCGCGGATGATCCGGTCGCTCCAGGTCGATTGGCCGTCGGTGTGGCCGAACCAGAACCCCATTGGAGGGCGCGCATTACGCGTGCCGGCGATGACGTCGGACAGCTCGATACCGTCCAGCAAGGGCTGGTTTTTCACGCGGACGCCGGTGATGGCCAGCAGCGTCGGATAGAGATCGGAGGTGAAAGCCGGCGTGTCGATCGCCTTGGGCGCGAAGTGGGATGGCCATTCGAGGATGGCCGGGACCCGCAGGCCACCCTCGTAGATGCTGCCCTTCTGCCCGCGTCCTCCGGAGGACCGGGCGACGAGCCCTCCGTTGTCGCTGCAGTAGAATACGAGCGTGTCTTTCTCGATCTTGAGGCGGCGCAGGCACTGCCGCAGGCGTCCGACCTGCTGGTCGAGCAGAGTGATCTCGCGGAAATAGCCGGCGTTGGCCCGGTCCTTATCGTCATAGAGCCTGGCCGCCCCGTCGATGCCCTGCGGCAGTTCCTCATGCGGATCGTGCGGCGAGGGGAACCAGGTGACGACGAACATCGGCCGCCCTCCGGCGTGGTGACGTTCCAGGAAGCGGATCGTCTCGTCCATGGTGATCACGGTCCCCGATCCCTTGAGGTGTTCGTAGCGGCCGTTGCGGCTGAGGTACGGGTCGTTGTCGAAGAAGTTCAGCGCCGACAGCCACTCGTCGAAGCCCGCGCCGCCGGGATTCGTCGGACTGCCGGGCTGCACCGAGCCGATATGCCATTTGCCGAAGTGGGCGGTCACATAACCGGCCGTCTTCAGCGCCTTGGCCAATGTCACCTCATCAGGG
>CAYSSA010000040.1:7644-14644 GCA_964433485.1 uncultured Tepidisphaeraceae bacterium
ATGGTTGGGCACATTGCAACGGAAGGGGTGACGACCGGTCAGCACACTGGCGCGGGTCGGCGAGCACACGGGCGCCGCAGCATAGAAGCGGTTGAAGACAACTCCCTCACGAGCCATGGCATCGAGGTTCGGCGTCTTCACGAACGGGTGCCCGGTGAACCCGCAGTCGCCGTAGCCCTGGTCGTCGGCCATTACCAGCAGGATGTGCGGGCGCGATCGCTTGCCGTCAATCGGCGTATTCCCGAGTTCCAGCGTCGCGGCCGGTTGGGCTGTCAGGCTTGTTGCCGTCAGAGACACGGACAGCATGACGGCGAACACCGACATCTTCGTGAGGGGAAAAAGTAATCGGATCGCACATGACAACAGGTCGCTTACGACTCGCATGGGAAGGTCTCCCGGGTCGGTTCAGGTTGCTTGGCGTCGCCATATTTGACGAAGGCCGCGATGTCCTTCTCTTCGATGCTCGCAGCTATCGCGGCTTAGTTCCAGGTCCTGCCTTCGCGCTGGCGGCGATCAGCGACAAGGCCTTATCGGCAAATCGCCTGCCCAAGGTTTCAAAGCCTTCCTTGGTGGCATGGATGCCGTTCTTCGGTCCGTTCAGATCATCCGTATCAACCCACTCTGCGCGGGGTAACTCTTTGGCAACCTGAACCTGTGCCTCTCTCACCATGGTCCAGTGCGGATACGACTTGTTGTCCATCGAATAGTCGTTGATCCGGGCGATGACGACGTTCAGGTCATCCCGGCCAAGATCCCTGGATAGCTGCGCGACCAGACCTTTCAGACTTGCGGCATAGACCTTGCCGTGTCCCTCCTTGGCGTCGCGTTCGCCCTGATGCCAGATAAACGTCACCGAGGCGATCTTCTGCCCCGCGATTGCACTGTTGACCTTGTCCATAAGCCTGTCGTGCAGATCGCCGGTAGCCATGGGCTCGTAGCCCTCTGCGGGTTTCCACTCCTTATACCACCGCCGGATCGGCTGGGCGCCCTGGGCGTCCTTGACAACAATGACATTCTCCTTGCCCAAGGCCTTTTCCACGGCGGGGGTGAAAGAGATACCAGGATCCAAAAGTTGCATATTCGACTGGCCGGAAAGAATGAACAGGTATTTGCCCTGGGCAGTGCCGGTGTTTCTCCCATTCTCTCCTGCCTGCACAACAACCGCTGACAGAATCATCAACCCCAGTGCCGGCATGAATGACTTCTTCATTGTCGCCTCCTTTTCAGTTGCCCAGCGCTTCCGCCCGAGTTGCGCGCGTCAGAAAGGGTCGCTACTGCTTGAAAACATAGGGTGAATAGTCCACGCCCGGCAGGCGGCAGTAGCCGAACAGGAGCTTCCCAGCGGTGGTCTTGCCGATCAGTTTCGCGGCGAAGGTGTCGTCGGTAATGCCACTGCCCGCGGCGTCGAAGGTGACGATCAGGTCGTTGCCGGATTTGTCCGCCGTGATCGGCTTGCAGCCGCCGCCAAAGTCGACCTTTTCCGGGGCGCCGAACCGCAGGGAACGGACATCCACATCCGCGTGGGGATCGAAGCCTTTTTCGGCCAAGATCTGCAAACGCAGCGTCCGGGTATCCGCGGTAATCTTATCGTTGTTGAGGACCTTCAGTCGCCTTCCCACAACCAGCGGCAGGACGATGTTCTTCGAGCTGTGATTGTCCTTGCTCTTGTCGTCCTTCTTCGGTACGTCGATGACGGCCAGGTGCAGATGCGTCGCGCGGCCATACTGGTCCTGCACGACCTTGGGCCGCTCATATTTGTACCAGCGAACCTTCGTGCCGTCCTCGTAACCGTCGATGTCGATGGTGTATGCCTCGCCGGGATCCTCTACCCAATTGACGCCGTCCTTGGATCGCATGTGGTATGCGGTCCGGCCGACCCAGTCGTTGACGATCAGGTGGTACTGGACTTCCGTCCGCCAGACCATGGGATCTTCGTAGTTGCCGGGGATCTTGGGGCGAATCGATTCACCGCTTGCCTTGCGGAACGCGTCCGCGCCGTTTTCCTTGATCCAGACCCGCATGCTGCGGTCCAGCATCAGCAGGCTGCCGTCTTCGCGGATGGCCAGTGAGCCGAACGTCGTCGGAAAACCGCACTCCTGCTTGGTCAGGTGCTTCCAGGGTCCTTCCAGGCTTTTGGCCGTGTAGCATCCGTAGAAGTAGTACACCCTGTACTCGCCGTCCGGCATTCGATGGATTTCGGGAAAATGGCCCGGCCCGAGCACCTGCGTCACGACAAAAGGCCCCGTCGGCCGGTCGGAGACCGCCTGGACGATCTCCGAATCCGGCCATCCGGCATGGCCACGCGGATTGTCTTCCCGCCACCGGGCGACAAACAGATGATACTTGCCGTCCGGCCCCAGAATGGACCTGCCGCCCCAATACGACCAGTTGGGGTCTTCGATCCCGTTGTGGATGTCGCGTGGCCGAACCGCGTCCGCGCCCCAGGTATCGCTCTGGAGCTTGTCGTAGATGGGCGCGGGCAGGATTCTGTCCATGAAGCGCCCGCCGTAAACCAGGTTCTTCCACGCTTCCGGCCGCGGCTTGTCGGCATGCTGCGCGGCGGCAATGCCGGCCATCCCCGGCAATAGTGCCGCGATTACCAACAGCGTGCTCCACCCGAAAGTCGTGCCTGGCCGCCCTGTTCCGAATTGCATACCTTGCTCCATTCGCTGAATTCTGGTCGTACATCGAGCCGTCAGAGGTCTCTCAGCGGCTCGGCGGATGCCTTGTCTGGGTGAATTCCTCGCCGCGGCTACGCTCCGGCATGTATCTCGACGGTCCACGTGTCCTTTCCGACCAATCTGCCAGGATGTCTCACCGGGTGTCTTTGGGGCTGGCAAAGCCGAAAAAATACCGGAGGCATTCATCGCGCCCTTCTCGGGCAAATTTCTTCTCATTCAGTAGTTTCCTCATGACGGAGTCATAGATATCCGACGCGACCTTATGGGACGCCAGCGCATCCAGTTTCACTCCTTTGGCGGAAACACCTTCTCCGGTGCTTTCGTACTGGAGGCATCAAGGAACGGTTTGATGCTCCGGAGCTCAACCTTCTTGTTGATATTGTCCTCAATCCGCTGCCACGCCTCTTTGCATCTGACCACCTCTTTATCCTTCCGATCTTTGACATACCGTTCATATTCCCTGGTCCGCATCTCCTCCAGGTATGGTTTCATGGCCGAACCGTAATAGGAAAGAGCATTGAACGCCGCGGGGACGCGGGCGAATTTGCCCCAGCCCTCCTGGTACAGATAGTCCAGCCCCAGCGCAAGCCCCTCTGCAAATCGGTTCTGCGCCAGCACCAGAAGACCATTGGCTCGGACTCCATTCGCGAACATCGCGTTGGCGGGAGCCTGATATTTCGCGGCATAATAGATCTCGCCCCAGAGAGCCTCCAGATCTTTTTCGCTCAGGTGCTTAAACACGTCTGATGCCGCGCTGCGTGCGCTGCCATTGGGATTGATGAGCCATGCCTTCATCGCCGGAATAAGCAGCTTCCGGTCAAGACTCTCCGTCCCTCTGCCGTCCGGAAAGAACCCGATATAATCCTTCGCCCGGCCACCGTAGAAGAACACTTCGGAGAGCGCGCCACTGGTCATCCGCATCGCGTCCTGTTCGGGATCGTAATCGGCCGCGACTTTCAATAGCGCCGGAATCGCATTTCTGGCCGCACTGCCCAAGGCATTAGGTCCCTCCCCACCGCGCGCCAGAGACAACGCGTTCACGGCGAAGAAGCGCAAGGTCATGTCTTTGTCCTTTTCGATCTTGTCCACCAGTGCGGCAACCGCTTTGTCGGACTTGCGGCCGCAGTAACGAAGCGCCGTGCAGGCCCCGTACCGGGCAAACTGGTTGGGACTGTTCAGCATCGCTATCAGCGGCTCGACCACGTCATCTTTACGCTCTCCGAGTTCCTCGGCCGCCGACTGTCGCACTACCAGCGACCAGTTTCCCAGTGCCGCCAGCAGTTCCTGGACGGAAAGCCCATGGGGATCGAAGGTGCCCGCGTCCAATGCCTCCTTGACTTCGGCATCCGAAAATGCCGGAATGCAGGAATCGACCTTACCCGTGATATACAGCACCTTGCGGGGAAGGCAATGCTGCATGAGGCGTTCTCCGGTCGTGGCCCATCCAGCATATTTATGGGGGTCGCCCTTCAGTTGGTATTGATACACGGAACTGCCGTCGGCACGGCGCTCCAACTCCGTGAACCAACGGGTATTCTGCGCGAACGCCTGCGCCGCGGCCGGACCGCCACGGGACGCGCCCAGCGCGCCCCATTGCCAGGCGAAGAAGTGGCCGGTATGTCCAGGTTCCCGGTCCCAGGAGGATGCCAGCGTCATCCGGGTGAAGTACTGGGTCGCTTCCTTCTCGCCCAGAAGATCAAAGAAAACGGCGGCCATGGAGTTCTTGCCGTTGCCGTCGTGATTGAGTGCGGGCGGGTGTTCGCCATAGGGTATCGTGCCCTTGTTCACATAGTACAGGTAAAACGCTTTCGAGCGGTTCACCGCGGCGTTCACCGATCTGCTCGTGACGCCGCATTTCTGGGCCAGTGCCAGCGAAATCACGCAGGGGAGGGTCGCCGCGTTCATGGCGCCATAGGCCGCCGAGGGTCCATACAGGCCGTTCTGCTTGACGTCCGCCATGCCGTGGCTCCATGTGCCAACTCCGCTTTGACCATACGCCAGGTAGGTTGACAGAGCCTTGATGCCGGGCAGGACGGCCTCGTCTTTGGTCAACAAATAGTATTCGGTCAACAGGATGTTCCGGTATCCGCCATGCCATGTTCCGATATCTTTGCCTTCCATGATGTCCAATCCCTCGCAGGCTTTGGCCTGCGCGCGGGCATAGTCGCGTACCATCGGAAGGTATTTTTCGTCGCCCGTGGCCAGGAGACCCAACGCGTTCAGATCGCCGGGTATGCCCGCCTTCAATCCTTCCTTGACAATAGCCTGCGCGGCGTCGGCGATCAGCGCTTCGGTCTTCTCGCACTTCCATGGCGAAGTGGCGCTGAACGTTCCCTCTTTCGGCAGGGTCAGGGCCACCTGCACCATGTTCGTGGAGGCGTTCGGGCTGGTCGCTGGTGATGTTGAGGATGAAGCCGGAGAGGTTTCAAGACCAGCTTCGTCGTTGGCTTGGCCTTCTTGGATTCCGGGGGCACGGTCACGCTCACCGTCTCGGGCCGCCAGACATTCAAGACCAGCTTGCCGCTCTCCTTCTCGGCTTCGGTAATGGCCGCGGACAATGCCTTGCGCGCCTCCCAGGTGAAGTGGCCGCAGTTGCCCGACTTACCCGAAGCACCACACCCCGGCCTGCGGCATTTTTCGTCCACCCGGACCTGCGGGCCGGGACTCACCTTGGGCGACACCACGCCGAGAATGACGTCGAGTTCCTTCCGCTGCCATCGGCAGGCGATCCATTGGCGATGCTTTCGATCTGGATCATGCGCTGATCGCCGGACCAGATATGCCCAAAAGCACCCGTGGCCCCGAGAGCCCAGGGGGAATCGGGCTGCACGGGTTGCTCGCCCTTGGTGTAATCCGGCTCAGCCGATGCTTGTTTTGCCTTCGCAGCAAACGCAGGCGTGCGTACAAAAAGCAGCACAAGAACGGCCACAAACGTCATTCTGTTCATACGTCGTCCCTGAAAATTTCTCTACCCGAGCATCTTCGCAGTCCTTGAAACCTGCTCGCAGTGAGCATCGTTGATCGCGTGGATATTGAATTCTTCATTGGGAGTTCTCAAATCCTCCCTGTTTGACTGTCACGCGTTCACTTCGTCGAGTGCGGTCCCCCGGAAGAATCGCCAACCGTTTCGCGCCGCGCGGCCGGTCTACTCTCCGAGGGGCGCTCGAGCACGTCTTCGTCGCCGACCACGCGCGGGTCGGCGGTGGCTTTCAACTCGGCCATGAGCCGCCCGTCCAGTTCCCGCATGGCCTCGGCGTAAGCAGGGTCTTCGGCGACGTTCTTCAGCTCATACGGGTCGTTGCGCAGATCGTAAAGCTCCCGCGGCGGGCGTTTGCCGAAGGCGCGGTCGAAATAGGGCCGCACCAGCGGGTCGTCCGCGTGCGTCACGATCCATGCCTTGGACGGCCCGGCATCGCAGTCGGGAAACGCGGCATAGGTGTCCTTGGCAAGCGCCTCGAAGCCCGGCACGGGGCCAGTGGCGGGATCGCCCGCCGGCCAGCGGCCCGGTTGGAAGTTGCGGATGTAGTGAAATTGCTTCGTGATGATCGTGCGCATCGGAAAGCCGACTCCTCGCCGGTCGCCATCGGTGCGGCCCGTCCGCACGTGGCGCTCCATACCGGTGAGCACGTGGTCGCGCGATGGATCGACTTGCCCGGACTTCTCGGAAAGGAGCACGTCGAGGAAACTTCGCGCGGTCATCGACTGCGGCGGCGACACGCCGGCCGCTTCCAGGAACGTCGGCGCGAGATCGGCAAGGCTGACGAAGTCGTCTACGACGCGGCCGGGCTTGACCCGCGATCCCCATCGCACCGCAAGCGGCTGGTGGGTACCAGTGTCGTAACATGTGCCCTTGCTTCGCGGGAATGGCCAGCCGTTGTCGCCGCTGATGACAATGATGGTGTCGTCCAGTTCGCCAGTCTTTTCAAGGGCCGCGACGATGGCGCCGGCCTCCTGGTCGAACTTCTGCGCGGCGAGGAAGTAGTCGCAGATGTCGCGTCGAACGGTGTCGTTGTCGGGCAGATAGGGCGGCACCTGGACCTTGCGCGGGTCGAGGCCGGCCGCCACGCCGCTGTCTCGCTTATACGAACGGTGTGGACGACCGCTGCCGTGCCAGAAGCAGAACGGTTTGTCCTTCGGCCGCGCGGCGAGGAAGGCGTCGAAGCTCTTGAATCCCGGTCCGGCGGCATTGTGGGGACGTCCCGCATCGCTGCCGGGACCATAGCCCTTGCCGGTCAGGCCGACGAAGTAGCCGGCTTTTTCCAGCAAGTCGGGATAGACCGGGAATTTGGCGGGAATGAAACCATGCAGGTTCGCGCCCT
>CAYSSA010000040.1:14719-23598 GCA_964433485.1 uncultured Tepidisphaeraceae bacterium
CATGAGCGTTGCGGAAGAGAACGCCTTCGCGGGCGAGGCGGTCGAATGTCGGCGTCTGGATGCCCGGCGTGCCGAGGCACGAGGCGTGGGGCCATGCCCAATCATCGGCGAACAGGAAGAGGATATTGGGCCTTTTGGCCGGCGCAGCGGCGGGGCTCGGAGCGGCCGCGATGCCCGTTGCCAAGATCATGCAAGCGGCAAAGACTGAAGCGAGAAAGTGTCTCATGGGAATCGGGCTTTCTTGTGAGATCGTTTCAGGGCACGGTCAACGTTTCTCCGGGACCTTCCCGCCCAGCGTCTTGAGCCGCTCGAGGATCTCAAGCGCCCGTTTGGCCTCTTCTGTCTTTCGATACTCGAGCCGCTCGGCGGCCTCCTGCTGCATGGCGCGGCCCGTGCCGCGATTCACCAGGGTCTCGGCGGGGTCCTCGCTCTCGGGCCAGTCCCAGTTGTCAGTACGGAAGTTCTGCAACGGAAGCCACGGCTTGCCGTTGACCTTCAGGTTGCCCATGGGGCTGGTCGCCCAGCCGTAGCGCACGGCCACGGGTTCCTTGACCAGGGGGCTCCAGACATAGACCTTCGTGGTGTCGTAGTTCTTGTTGGCCGCGTTCCATGGTCCCGCATCCTTCACCAGGGCGAAGGCGGCGTGGGCCATGTAGTACTTGCCCGATTTGTCGGCGATCGCGAAGCCCTCGGGGATGGTGGACATGTCGTCCGGCATCACCTTCTTGTCGAAGGTCAGCACCATGCAGTCCCCATCGCGCTGGGCGGAGACCAGCGATGCGGCATCCCAGTCGATCTTCATGCCGTAGACTCTGTTCAGCGCCCATCGCGCCGCCCGGATGCCGTGTTCCACCTTCTTGAGAGGGTGCAGGCCGGGGATCTGGATGTCGTCCGCCGGCAAGAAGGCCGTGTGCGCGGGGTCCTTGACGTCGGCCAGCCCGAGCCGCTGGGCCTCGCGGATGTAGGCGCCGCTCGAGTTGGTGCGTGTCTCGAAGTTCTCACTCGTCTGTGGGACATCTCCGGCGCAGAATCCAATGACGCCCACCGGCAGGTCCGGCGCGTTGAAGTCTTCGCGCCATCCCTGAACCATGAGTCTCATGAGCACGCGGTAGAGTTTCGGCCGGCAGGCCGACGCGATGGCGTTGTTGTACCCCTGGTGAAAGAGCACGCCCTTGATGTTCAGGCCCTTGAAGACGCCGAACATGCCGTTGTAGCACGATGCCGCATCGCTGGGGCTGCGGCCGGGTATGTTCCATGAGCGAAGGCTGTCACGCGTCGGCTTGGGCGGAAGTCGGTCCTCGGGCACGCCCTTGGCGCGCTCCGCGGCGACCTCTTTTCCCCACTTGTCGATCAGCGGCTTAACAGCCGCATCCCAATCGAACTCGGCCTGCCGCTTCTCGACCGAGGCGAGATAGCGGGCGGCCAGGGGATCATCCTTGAACTTCTGGCGGGGCACCAGGCTCTCGATGCTCGCCCCGCCCCGGGCGTTGTTGATGATGCCGATGGGAATCTGAAGCGCCCGCTGCAGCCGCGAGCCAAACGCATAGCCGATGGCGGAGAACCCGCCCGCGGTTTCGGGGCTGCACACGGTCCAGCCGGTGATCTTGTCGGCCGGCAGATCGGTCTGCAACGTCTCCGACTCATTGGGGGCGATGTCCAGATGGCGCAGCAGCGGCAGATGGGCCGCGGCCATTTCCATGTCGGCCTCATAGACCTTGCCCAGGCCAAAGGCCATGTTGCTCTGGCCGTTCATCACCCAGACGTCGCCGATGAGGATGTTGTCCCTCTCGATTTTCTCGTCGCCGGATGCGACGGTCAGCTTCTGGCCGAGGGCGTTGGCCGGCTGCGCGGGGAATGTCACCTCCCATCGACCCGCCCCGCCGCCGGCAGTGGCCTGGGCCTTCATCTCGCCCAATTGCACGGCGACCTTGCTGCCCGGCGCAGCCCAGCCCCAGATGACGATGGGCTTGTCGCGCTGGATGACCATGTTGCTGGTGAAGATGCCATGTGTCCTGAGTGCGCCGGCGGCGGCCTGGCCCAGGCACAGGCCGAGGGCAAGCCCGATCGACAGCCCGAGGGTGCGTAGTTTTCTACTCATCATGTTCTCCTGTCGCACAGGGTACCCGAGATGCTACTTCTGGCTCCTCAATAGCCCCACCATGGCCTTGCCCATGGCTTCGCCGACGTCCATGTAGACCTCGGCCTTGCCGCCATAGTGGCCGTTGCCGCTGCCGCCTTGCGCCATGTCGTGGGTGTAGACCGTGGCGACGTTGCCCTTGAACTCCGGATACTTGCCGCTGCTGCCGTCAACGGCGAGTTGCGCGTTGAGCACAAGTCCTTCGTTGCCATCACAGCCCTTAGCGGCTTCGCCCAGCGTGGCCATGACGAACTTCGCGTTGGGGCAGTCAAAATCCTTGCGGAGTTGCTTGATGAAGCGGACGAGATTCTGCTCGTAATGAGCCGCATGCACGGCGTTGCCGCAGTCCTTCTCGCCCTGCCAGAAGAAGAACCCCGCAACCTCGTACTTCGTCGCGCCGGGGTAATACTTGTCGAGTTCGGAAAGGACTTTCTTCGCGTTGGCGACATCGCTGTCGTACTGCTTGCCGGCATACCAACCGTACCTCGCCGGCTCTGCCTTCGTGCCCTTTTCCCATGAATCCGGCGTCTCCTTGTACCCGGCAAACACTCTGACGGTCTTCTTGCCCTGCTTGTCTGTCACTTCGGCCTCATACTGCTCGCTGCCCGGCGGGAGCAGATCCCAGCCCAGGCTGCGGTTGCCGATGCAGCTCTTGAGGATCATCACGGGCGCGTCGATGGCGTTCCCCAGGCAGTGCCCGACCGCGAACTCGATGCCCATGGTCTTGCCCTTGACGGTCAGCCACTCGTTGTTGAAAAGCTGCATGCCGCCGCCCTTGCCGTCCATCACGCGTACGTTGCGGACATCCTTCCGCTCCGTCCAGTTGCCCGCGTCATCGACGAGGTAGGGATACTTCTTCTTCGTCTTGACGGCATTCTCCAGCGACACGTCCCCGCCGGTGATCTTGCCCATGCCCACCGCGTTGGACTGCCCCATGATGAGGAACACCTGGACCGGCTTGCTCATGTCCGCCGGCTTGCCGTCGGGGCGCGGCATATCGTCCGCTCGGGATTCAGAAAGTGCGATGGCCAGAATCGTCAGAAGTACGCCACAGAATTGCTTCGTCGCCATTGCCTCGTCTCCCTATGAGAATTGTTGCTGGCATGTTGCGGCACGGCCGCCACTTTCAATACCACATCTTTGTCTCCAGCGTTTCTCCGCGCCGCTACTTTACCGGCGTCAGTGTCAGCTCCTTGATCGTCACGCCGCGGGTCGGGGCCTTGCGCGTAAAATGCAAAATGTTCCGTCCCTTGGCCGGCGTGATCTCGACCGGTGCCGTGTTCTGCCACGCGCCAACCGTGTAGGGCAGGGCGATCGCAATCGGCTCGATGACATCATTTGGCGTGACCAGGAGTTCCTGGTCCGGGGCCACCGTCACCACCCTCGCCGTGAGCGCGTATTTCCTGGCCTTCGGCGCCTCGACCGTGTACTCGAACGTCTCTTCGCCCCCCCATGCGGCTGTAATCCAATTGCAGCCCACCCGCACGATCCTTCAGGAACAAGATCGCTTTCGTGTTCTCTGTCGGCTTGCTGCAGGCGACGGCCGGAACGGTGATCGCTCCGCCGGCGTTGACGACGATCTTTCGGTCTGCGTCGGTGACGGCCACTTTCACCGCCACCTCCTTCTCCTTCGACACGTTGGCTTCGCCGATGTCCTGGCCGACGGCGTCCAGGGTGACCGACTTGGACGCATCGATGATCGCCCGCTGGCGGTAGAGCGCGACGAGGTTCCAGAATCCGGAACTGGCGGAGTGAAACCCGAATGCGCGCGGCTCGCCCAGCGCGGTGGACCCGGTGGTAGCTCAAGACCCTGTGTCGACGCGCGGGCGTGGGTCCGTTCACGGTCCATGACCTGCGTCGGTCCTGCATTACGAACTGGGCTCGGTCTTTGCCGATCCATGTCGTGCAGCAGTTGGCCGGCCACAGTGATATCAAGACGACGCAGCAGCATTACCTGTCGGTGTGTCCCGAGGATGTGGCTCAGGCTCAGGCCGTGCAGCAGTCTCTGGTCGGGAAAATCCTGGCCAGCGGTGCGACTGACCAAAAACTGACCAACTCGGCCCGAAAACGCACTTTTTCGGGAAAGAAGGTCTTTTCGCCACTTCCGCAACCGCCTGTAAATTAAGGACTTGGTTTAACGCAGCTTGAAGGAGTCGAACCTTCAACCTTCGGCTCCGTAGGCCCGCGATTGGCAATTCCGAAGCCGGCGAGCTACCGCATGGAAAGACTTGGTGCACAACGACTTAGCATCACTAAAGCAAGCGATTCCGCTGCTCTGAACTTTCCAGATTTTACAGGGTTTCACATGGTTTTACAAGGATTTGGTGACAAACGGTGACATCGTTCAACACTGGTTCCGTCCGTGCGAAAATCCCGTCGCGGCATCGTGATGCGGCCTTGGTGGCGGCCGACAAAGAAGGGTGGCCGAAGACTGCCGGCGGCTAATTATGGTGTCAGCGGGGCCGGCTTCGCCGCCGGATTGCGCTGGGGCGTCTGTGGCTTACGATCCGGTTTGTCGTAAGGAACGCTACCGTGAGGCCCGACCTTGTAACCCCATTCCGCAATGTAGGCACTGCCCGGACGGAAATCGTCGCCGATGTGCTTGAGCCGGGCTTGCAGACGATTCTCAAGTTCGCGAACCAGTGCCGCGTGTTCCGGTTGTTCGACGAGGTTGTTCGTCTGATAGGGATCCTTTACGTCGTCGAACAACATCCATGGGCCTTCGAGCCTGCGCACGTAAGTGTATTGGCTGGTCCGAATGGCCCGGTATTCGTTGGCGAATTGGCGGGAAACAAACGGCGCCACACCCATGTAGAGCGCCGCGCGATCCACGTCCCGCCCCGCACGGATCAACTGAGAAAGGTCTTCGCCCTCGACTGAGCGGGGAATCGCCACCCCTGTCAAACCCAACAAGGTCGGGAGCACATCGGGCGTGGTTAGCGGCGTGCTAACCATGCGTCCTCCGATCGCCGGAATCCGCATCAGGAACGGCACCTTCGATGCCTCACTCCACGCCACCTGCTTGGTGTGTGGCGGCACGCCGTGCGATCCCAGCATCTCGCCGTGGTCCGAGGTGAAAACGAATATCGTGTTCGTTGCCAAACCGGTTTCGGCCAGGGTGACCAGCAGATCACCGACACAGCGGTCCAGTGCGGTGCAGTGGGCGTAGTAACCCTGCGCTTCCTGCCGCGCCTTGACCTGGAGCGAGGCTGGGACATTGGGCGGCAGCTTGATTTGGTCCGGCGGGTAAAGCGCCTTGAACTCGGCCGGCGCGGTGTCGTGCGGGAAATGCGGGGTGCCATAAGCGACAAACAGGATGAAAGGTTGCCCGATCCGGGCGCGTTCGCGTAGGTATTGTTGTGCGTCCTTAGTCTGGGCCAGTGGGTCATAGCCGTCCCAGAAGCGTTTCACATCGGAGTTGCCGGTATAGTAGTGCGAGTGGTTGTAGTTATGATCGCACTCCGCCGCCTTCCAGTAGTCCCATCCCTGCCGCCGCTCCGGCGGGATGTAAGCGGAACGGCCGTGGCCATCGAGGTGCCACTTGCCGATGTAAGCCGTGGCGTAACCTGCCGAGCCCAGGATCTCGGCCATGCACAGCTCGCTTTCCGGCAGATGAGCGTCATTGAGAAACATGCCGGTTGACGTCGGGTAGCGTCCGGTCATCAACGCCGCTCGATGCGGGGTGCAGACCGCGCAAACGGAAACAGCGTTGCGGAAATTCAGGGCCTCCGTTGCCAGGCGGTCGAGATTCGGCGTCTTGACGTTCGGATCTCCCGCATAGCCCGTTGCCGAGGCACGCCACTGGTCGGCAAGCACATAAACGATGTTGGGCTTGGTCGCGCCAGCGGCGTGCATCGCCACCAGTTGCACCAAGATCAGTGAGATGAGCGGAGTTGTCGATGGGCGTGTGATCATGGCTTTAATTCTATTGCTCATCATGCTCCAGTCTCTGACGGACGAAATCAAGGGTATCAGGGCGTTGGTGTGACATGTTCATTGTCTCGCTCCTTTGACCTCACCTGGCCGAGCCGGAGTATTGAAGTAATGTTGATACCATGGGCCTTCCTGCGCGTTTGCCGGAGCGATGGGGATACCCGGCGGCTGGAGTTCCTCGGTCCACTTCTGCAATCTGGCTCGCAGGGCGGCGGCACGCTCACGATGGTCCGCAATCAGGTTGCGTTGCTCATGCGTATCGCTGTCCAGATCAAAGAGAAACTCGCCGATGCCGACCGCATTCAGGTATTTCCAGCGGCCTTCGCGGATGGCGGCCTGATTCCAGAAGCGCCAATAGAGCGCGTCGTGCGGCCGACCGATCTTTTCACCGGTGAGGTAGGGAATCAGATTCACACCATCAAGCTGCACATCATCGGGCAGGCCAGCCAGGACATTCGCGGTGGCGGAAAAATCAAGCGAAATGACTGGCTCCGTGTAGGTCTTCCCGGCGGGCAGTGTGCCCTTCCAGGCGAGGAGGAAGGGTACGCGGATACCGCCTTCACTGAGCATTCGCTTCTCGCCGATCCAGGGGTCGTTAAGCGAACCATCCCAGCCGCCGGGGTCGCCGGTCACCGGCGTGTCTGGGCGGGTCATCTTCAGCGGCGCCCCATTGTCACTGGTGAAGATGATCAGTGTCTTCTCCTCCAACCCGCGTGCCCGGAGTCGGGACATGATCTCTCCCACGCCGTCGTCGATCGCGGCGAGCATGGCCAGGGCATACCGGCGGCGTTCCGGCATTGCGCCGGGGAAGCGGTCGAGGTACTTCTTTGTCGCCTCAAGCGGAGTATGCGGGCCATAATAGCCAACATGGAGGTAGAACGGTCGGGCGTGATTACGCTCGATGAAAGCGACGGCCGCGCGGGTCTGGGTTTCGAGGCGATAATCGTCCGGCAGCGAAACGAGTTCGCCTTCGGGTTTCAGATTCTGGCCATCGAGGCCGTAGTTGGCCCGATACTGCCGCATCTCGCCCCAGAAATACTCGTGAAATCCCTGCGCTGCCGGCGAGAATGGCAGTATCTTCTCCAGTGGAATGCGTCGCTGGTTACGCGGTTTCTGCGCCACGAGCGGTAGCTCCTTTGCCAGCCATTTCGTGCAGGTTACATTCGGTTCCAAGTGCCACTTGCCGACGAAACCGCAGCGATAACCGGCCGGACCAAGACGCTCGGCAAGCGTAATGGCCTCGCGCGGCAGCGGGACATCGGGAATAGTGTCAATGCCGAACCGCTGCTGATACCGCCCAGTGATGATCGCCGCCCGTGACGGCGAACACTGTGGCGCCGTGATGTAGCCGGCCGTGCAACGCACACCTGCTGCGGCGAGGGCATCGAGATGCGGTGTCTTTACGTCCCTGACCACACCCTGAACCCCGAGATCGGCCCAGCCCATATCATCGGCCAGAATCACGATCACATTGGGTCTGGCTGGTGTGTCGGCGGCAAAGGCCAGACCACAGAGAACGTAAGAGACAGCGAAAAACAGAGCGGCGATGTGTTTCATAAGAGCAAGCCTCAACGGGCTGCGGTTTTCAGTTCGGCAAAACGACGTCGCATTTCGACGATGAATAGAAGTTGTTTTATGTTTAGGAACCCAAGTGCTATTCCTGCCCTTCCAGCAGAACTTTCACCGTCAGCATTTGGGCATTGCCCACCCATTTGTCAATGAGCAAGCGTTGCATGTCGTTGTCCCATCGCACCCGTTTTTCCTGTTGAGTTGCTTCATGGTTTCACTTACGCGTCAGTTGGCTTTGCTCGTTTGGTCTGGACACCGCACGGTTGATGGCGCTAAAACTCCCAGCGGCGAATATTCTTGCCGCTCTGCAATTCCACCCAGTCGAGTTGCACCGGCTCTTTCTCGGCCGGCAGGTAGAGGCGAACAATGCCGAGCGTGCCTTGGGCGGGAAGTTCGACACTCACTTCTTGCCAGTCGCCGCTTTTGAATTGAAACGGCACGGACTTCGCCTTGTCCGCCGCTTGCGGTGAGGGCAACCACTCGATCTTTCCAGCGCCGCCGCCAGCGGAGCGCACGCGGAGTCTGACGGTGGCGGGTCCGGAGAACTTGCCCGCCGCAAGACCGAGAAATGGAGCCGCTCCTTTGCCCGTCATGGTCAACACTCCCTCCTTCACCGTGGCCTCGCAGCCGCGTGCTTTCCAGCCTTGCAGCGGATCAGCACCAGTGGCGACCTGGACGGGAGCGGGTTCGTTCTGTGGAGACTGGGCCTGGCTCTTTGCCTGCTTCCCGGCCGAAGGCGGCACTTTGGCGCCAGGGTCGTAACGCGGGTTCGGCAGCGGCACCACGGCCTTGGTGTCGGCGAGGAACTTCTCGATGAGCGCATCGAGCTGCTTCACGCGCTCGGGCTGTGCCGCGGCAAGGTCGTTCCTTTCGCCGATATCCTCCCTGGTGTTGTAGAGGCGGTAGCCATGCGCCCCCTTTTCGCCATCGTGGAAGAGGCGGATGAGTTTCCAATCTCCGGCATGAACCGTTACGGCTGGGGGAAGCGTGTCCGGCACCTGGGTGCTATGCGGAAAGAAAGTGAAGATCGCTTCGCGAGCGAGGGCTTGTCCGCGCAGAGCCGGGGCGATGCTGAGACCATCGAACATCTGCCCGGGCTGCGGTTGGATCTTGAGGAGGTCGAGGAAGGTCGGATAGAAATCCGCGCTTTGAATGACTGCCTCGCTGCGGCTGCCGGGACGGGTAAGAAATTATCTCAAAACGCCTCTCTTGGCCGATAAATATCCGTAGCCACACACAA
>CAYSSA010000041.1:0-825 GCA_964433485.1 uncultured Tepidisphaeraceae bacterium
CGGGCTTCCAGCCCGTGATTCCTGGTTGTGGCACGGGCTTCCAGCCCGTGATTCCGCCTGCGGCTTTCCATTTTCAGTCTGTTGTACGACCTGCGCCCGCATTCGTTCCAATGCTTCTTTCGGCAGTGAACCGGCGAGGCGGAAGCAAATGGAGTATACAGCACCACGCAACGTCCAGTGTGGCAGATATGCGCCTTGGCGTTTTTCCAACTCTGGCATCTTAGGCGGAATCACGGGCTGGAAGCCCGTGCCACCGGACAAGGATACGGGCTGGAAGCCCGTGCCACCGGACAAAGCTGCGGGCTGGAAGCCCGTGCCACGAGCCGTACACAGAGTCGCGCTGGTCAGCACCACGCTCGGGCACATGCCAAACAGGTGCGTCTTCAGTCCGCTGGCCACACAGATCGGCGCTGCGTGCAGGCTGGTCCGGCCGGGCAGCCGCGACGAGGTATCAATCCAGTAAACCGTCTCCTGTGCCTGCTGCTTGATGATCGCATCGAGCATGGACGCCGCCGTGGTGACCTTCGTCAACATGGAAGTCAGTTCGCTGATCTCGGCCTCGCTGGTCAGCCCGGCCACCAGTGATTTCAGATGTTTGCCCAGGTCCACCAGCGCCGGCGTCAGATCGTTCTCCACCCACCCTCCCTCGAATATCCGGCCGTTGGCTCGCCCGTATGTTTGCTGCCACTGGAGACATCGCGCGAAGAACTGATCGACGCGATCGTGCAGATCCTCGACCGCCAGGATGGCGCTCGATGCCTCGCTTCCGTGAACGCTGAGCAGTCCCTTGCCCTTGTTGGGATCGTAGAGAGCGCGAAGCTGATG
>CAYSSA010000041.1:900-5469 GCA_964433485.1 uncultured Tepidisphaeraceae bacterium
TGCGCTTCGTCGAGGATCGCCGCATCGTATTTGGGCAGGTAGCTCACGCCGTTCATCCGCAGCGCCAGATCGGAGAAGAACAGCGCGTGGTTGACAATCAGGATCCTGCCGCCCTGCATGCGCCTTTTTGCCGCCTGCCAGAAGCAGTGCTCGTAGTGATTGCATTTCTTGCCCAGGCAATTGCCGGCCTCGGCGCAGACGCGGTCCCATACCGATCCCTCCGGCGCAATCGGCAGGTCGGAGAGGGAGCCGTCGGTCGTCTTCTGCGACCAGTCTTCAATCTGCTCGAGCGAATCAAGCTGGCGGTCGTGCTCGAACAGCGAGTTCATACGCGACCACGTCTGCTCCAGCCGGCGCTTGCAGAGGTAGTTGCCGCGGCCTTTGACCAGCACGGCGACAAACTCATCGGGATAGACCGCCTGCAGCAGGGGAATGTCCTTGTGGACAAGCTGTTCCTGCAATGAGATCGTGTGCGTCGAGATCACCACTCGCTTCCTGGACCTGACGGCAAAGTCAATCGCCGGCAGCAGATAGGCAAAGGACTTGCCGACGCCCGTGCCGGCCTCCACGATCAGGTGTTGCGGCGCGAGCAGGGCCTGTTCGACCGCCGCTGCCATGTCGATCTGCTGCGGCCGAAACTCGTAGGTGTCCGGCATGCGCCGCGCGATGGCGCCGCCTGGCCCGAGAATGTCGTGAAGCAGGGACATTGGGCGGCAAGCGTATCCCGCGTTCGCGTATTTGGGAATGCCGTCGGCGACGCTCGCCATGCCTCCGGCGCGCCAACGTCCGTCCAGCGGCATGGTAAATGAGGTTGAAGGCGAAAGCCGCCACATGGCCATTCGCCGCTCTGGAGCTCACTATGATCCGATCACCATTCACGCGACGACGCTTCATGCACGGTCTGGCAACGCTGGCCGGGGCGAGTTTTGCCGGTCCCTATGTGCTGCGCGCGGCCGAACCGGGCAAAGAGAAGATTCGTTTCGCGCACGTTGGCACCGGCGGGCAGGCCGGGGCCCATCACGATCTATCGAAGAACGACGGCGTCTGCATGTGCTACACCGACGCCGACAAGCTCCGTTATGGCGGGCTCGCTCAGATCGCGCCAAACGCCAAGGCGTATACGGACTATCGCCGGATGTTCGACGCGCACCTCAAGGAGATCGATGCCGTCATCGTCGCCGTCCCCGACCACCATCACTACCTTCCGTCCATGATCGCCGTAACCAACGGCAAGCATTGCTATACGGAAAAGCCCCTGTGCTGGTCGGTGCTGGAATGCCGGAAACTCGCCGAGGCCACGGCGGCGAAGAAGGTTGCGACGCAGATGGGCAACATGGGACATGCCAACGAGGGCAATCGACTGATCGTGGAATGGGTCCGCGGTGGACTGCTCGGCGACATCAAGGAAGTCCATAGCTGGACCAATCGCCCGGTCTGGCCGCAGGGCATCGAGCGGGGCGCGACCAAGCCCGTCCCGGTCAGTCTCGATTGGGAGAGTTGGATCGGTCCCGCCGCTTTCCGGGATTTCCACGACAACCTGCACCCGTTCAACTGGCGCGGCTGGTTTGATTTCGGCTGCGGCGACATTGGCGATATGGGTTGCCACACCTGGGACAGCGTGTTCTGGTCCATGGACCCGGACTATCCCGACGCCGTCGAGTTGGTGAAGATCGAGGGTCAGACCAAAGAGACCTTCCCAAAAAAGAGCAGCATCAAGTGGACTTTCCCGGCCAAGGGCACGCGACCGGGATTTATCGCCACCTGGTCGTCCGGTGGCCTGAAGCCGGAGGTGCCCGAGGAGATGCAGAACGATCCGACGTACACCGACGGAGGCAAGAAGAAGGCGGCTTTGCCGGGGTCGGGCAACCTGTATATCGGCACCAAGGGAAAGCTCCTGGTCTCAGGCGATTATGGCGACAGCCCTCGCCTGATTCCCGAGTCGTTCCATCGGGAGACCAAGAAACCGGACAAGACCATTCCCCGCTCGCCCGGCCACAAAAAGGAATGGGTGATGGCCATTCGAGGCGAGAAGCCATGGGATTTCCCCGGCTCCAATTTCGCCACTTATGCCGGCATGCTGACGGAAGTGCAACTGCTGGGCGCGATCGCCATCAGGATTGGGCAGGTTGGCTTCAAGATTGAATGCGACGCCGTCGGCAGGTCGGTCAAGACCAAAGAGGCACAGCCGTTCCTTTGGCGCGAGCCTCGACAGGGCTGGAACATCTGATCAACCGAGCCCGCATGCGCTGGACGATTTCCCTTCTGGTCCTCCTGCCGGCCATCGGCAGCTTTGCCGATCCGCAGGACAACCCCGCTTATCGAGCTTGGGCCAGGTTTCAGCCGGGCGCAATGGCCGTCATGTCCACAGTGACAATGCAGGGCGATGCCAAGCAGGCCGACGTCGAGACGACCAGTCGGTTGATCGAGGTCCATCCGGACAAGGTGATCGTCGAGCACACAGGCAGCATGGAGGCCGGCGACAGCCGCGTGAAGTTGCCGACCGAGCGGCAGGAAATTGCCGCCAAAGCGCCCGCCGCCAAGCCGCCCCCCGGCAAGCCGGTTGAAAAAGTGGAGGAGACGATTGAAGTCGGAGGCCGAAAGCTGCGCGCTTATCGGACCCACCATGTCGATCGGCGCGGCGCAGTGCTGTGCGAGACGACTCTCTGGAACAGTGACGAAGTGCCGGGGGGGATCGTTCGCGAGATGGCCGTGATTCGAGGCGCTCAGGTCATCACAACGCGGACTGAATTGCTGCGGTGGGAAGGCACGACGAAGTGATCACTGCAGGACGAGTTCCACGACCCGCTCGGGGTCAAGTTGCACGTTGTTCTCGATGTTCTGCGGAAGGGCATTGAACGTGCGCACCATCTCGGCCTTGTCAACCAGTTCCTTGACGAGTCTGAAATGCACCTGTATCTGAGGTCGGCGGACGCGGTGGGGCGCATTGGGATCAGGGGGCTTGAGCACCGCGGTCAACAGAACATTCAACACATCCGGCGTCTCCGTCAGTCCGAGAAAAGGGCCGTACACCCAAACGCGCAGCGCGGAACTGATGGCCTTCCAATAATCCAATTCTTCGCCCAGTTGCTTTACAAGTTCGGCGCGCGAAGGATTGGTGCCGTGATTCTGCTGGAGTTGTTCTAGCGTCAACTGGCTCATGGCCTGTCAAAGTAGGATACCCACGAGGCCGTCATCCTGCCATAGATTGGCTCGTAAATCCTTTATCGGCTTTTCTCATGGGAAATTCACAGGAGAAGTAAATTCGTGTGAAGGAAAGACTTAGTCAATCCGATGTGAGATTCAAGTCGTGTCGATGGGCGGGGATGGTGCCCCGTCTTGGTGAAGGTTTGGTATGGCCGTGGGAATACGCTTGCAAAAACAATTCCCCGCAGTAGATTATACGAAGGTTGGCACCTGCCAGCCTCCGGAAGACACTGTAGGTATGGGTCCGCTCGCGCGACGCAACGGCCACGGGGATGCCGTGGCATCGGCCTTGCGCGTTCGAGGTTCGGGTCGCCCGGATGTCTGGTCGGCACGGGCCATTGTGTATTTCCCTGGTTTGTTTGCGGTTCTCACGGCGGCCCATTGTGCCAACCCGTCATCAACTTTCCCCTGCTGGTCATGTTTGGGACAAGGCATGGCCGCAATTCCGGGCAGTTCTGCCCTGAAGCAAATGGGGATCGATTCACACAGCTCCACCTTTTCGAAAGGAGCGCATCGTGCGCACGGTCTCGAATTCACGTAGGATGCTGAGGAAACTCCTCGCGGTAACGGCCGCCGTCAGCCTGCCCATGGTCGGCGGATGTGCCAAGAGTTGGCTCGACCAGTCGGAACTGGCCCGGAACGAGGGTAACCGTCTGGTAGTTCCCATTCTCAAGAGCATCGATCCAATCGACGAAGCCGACACCGAGTTCTCGGGTGCCGAGGATGTAAAGCCAGGTGATCTCAAGACTTACGCTGTTGACTACGTGATCGGTCGCAACGATCTGGTCCAGGTGACCGTCATGGACCTCATGGGTGGCGCTGGAGTCGAGAACGCCCGCACAGGTAGGGTCTCCGAAACAGGTATGCTGACGTTGCCCCTGCTGAGCGAGCCTGTGCAGGCCGTCGGCATGACCGAGCAGCAGCTCCAAAAGGCGATTTCCACCCGCTATCGCGATGCGGGATTGTTGCAAAACGCCCAGGTGACAGTCACCGTGGTCGAAGCTCGCGGCCGGACTTTCAGTGCCTTGGGCATGGTCGCTCGGCCGGGCCAGTATGCCATCCTTGATTCAGACTTCCGGATGCTCAACGCGCCGGTTCAGTGTGGCGATGTGACCTCGCCGCAGGTTGAGTACCTGTATGTCGTGCGCAAGAAACAGTCGGAGCAGCCTTCGACTCAACCGACGGCCACGCAACCTGACGTGAAGGCGCCACCCGCCGGAACACCGGAGCCTCCACGGCATCCCGGTGCCGATCCTCTTCTTCCGGGGAATGATCCGCTGGCGCCACCGTCAACGGTTCCGAAAAAGGATGACACCAGGAAAGACGACGGAAAGGCGCCGGGCGCGAGTTCCCACGCCGGCGGCT
>CAYSSA010000041.1:5523-7491 GCA_964433485.1 uncultured Tepidisphaeraceae bacterium
AAGCCCGGCGCCGCAGCTCCCGCGGCCGATGGGCAGGAGCGATACATCATCATCGACGGCAAGGCGGTGCTGGTCGGTCCGAACAACCAGCCGGTCAATCCACCCGCCACCAGTCCGAGCGATGCCGCCGTCAGCGCCGTCACCCCGCCGCCCGCGCAGCCGGCTTACGAGTTCGGTCAGCAGGTCAAGGCCGATGAAGACATGCGGATCATCCGTGTGCCCATCCAGCAGCTTCGCGCCGGGGATCTGCGCTACAATGTCGTGATTCGTCCCGGCGATACGATCATCGTGCCCACGCCGACAACCGGCCTATACTACATGGGCGGACACGTCGGCGCGTCGGGAGCTTACGGAATCAACGGCAACAAGATCACGCTCAAGCAGGCGGTGGTTGCCGCCCGCATGATGGACCCGTACGCGGTTCCGTGGAAGACGGACGTCATTCGGCGGATCGGCGACAACGAGTTGTTCGTGCGCGTCGATCTGGCCAAGGTCTTTGAAGGCAAGCAGCCCGATGTCTATATCAAGCCGAACGACGTCATCACCGTCGGAACCGACTGGTATCCGCCGTTCCTGATCGCGCTTCGCAACGCGTTCCGCTTCTCCTATGGATTCGGGTTCCTGTACGACAGGAATTACGCTCCGGAACAGAAACGGCCCAACTGATACGGGCGTTCGCTTGTGGAGTTCAACTGTTGAGGGCATGAAGCCAGATGAGCAATGTCGGCCAGACAAGCGCGGTCAACTATTCCGAGCCTCTGACAGAGTGGCCCGACAAGCGCTACTTCGGACTGACCCCGGTCGCCTGGATGCGGGTCTTTGTGGTGGCCACGCTGATGGGCGCTTTGTTCTGGCCGAACCTGCGTCGCTTGTGGCTGAAGACCAATTTTCTCTCGGGTGAATCGAACTGGCTGCACTCGCCCTTTGTCCCGGTCCTCGGGCTCTACTACCTTTATCTGAACCGGGAGCAGTTGTTCAATACTCATCTGCAAAAGGAACTGGGGCTGCGAGCCAAGGCGATTTCGGTCTGGGCGCAACTCCAGGTGATGCTGCTGGGTTCGTTGTTCTTCCTCTTCGTCTACGCGCCATCCCTTTTCTCGGCCGGCTCAATCTCGCTCTATGCCATCGTCGGCGTGTCCCTGGCCATCGGCGCGATCATCCTGGGTCTGGCCTGGTGGAGCACGGCGCCGGGTTCGATGCGGTCGCGGCGATACCCGGCGCTCGTCACGGCGATGCGCGACGGCTTCCTGTCGCTGGCCGAGCGGTCATCGCAGTGGTTTGGCCTGGGCGTCCTCTTCTGGGGCCTTGCGTTCTACGCCTGGGGCATCTGGCCCGGCCAGAATGACTTTTTCAAAGACGTCGCGATGGTCGTGGTTCTCTTCGGAGTGGTGCTGGTTCTGTGCGGCTGGCGCGTGATGAGGATCACCTGGTTCCCGATTCTGTTTCTGGTCTGCGCCATACCCTGGCCGGGCCTGATGTACACCAAGATCGCGATGCCGCTGCAGAAACTGGCGGCTTCGGTCGCGTGTGTGACGCTCCGGTTCACGGGAGTGGACGCCGTGCGGGACGGCACCAAGATCGCCATCGGCGAGGGCCTCAACATTCGGCAATTGAACGTGGCCGAAGCGTGCGCGGGCCTGAAGTCGCTTATGACGTTCATCACGGTGGCGGCCGCCGTGGCCTTCCTTTCCCACCGGCGGCTGTGGGAGCGGTTGCTGATCGTCGCCTCCGCGGTGCCGATCGCCATTCTCTGCAACGTCATGCGCGTGGCCGGACAGGGCCTGCTGGACACCTACGCAAGCCACAAGCTCGCGGACGGATTCGCCCACCAGTTCGTGGGAATGGTGATGCTCATCCCCGCGTTTTTCATGATTCTGTTCGTCGGCTGGCTGCTGGACAATCTGTTCGTCGAAGAACGTGAGACCAGGTCGATTGTGCGGAAGGGCCGGGTGCCGGCGATGCCGGCGG
>CAYSSA010000041.1:7563-7797 GCA_964433485.1 uncultured Tepidisphaeraceae bacterium
GCGGGCCTTGCGGCCGCGACGCAACGGCTCAGCAGCGCCCGCGTTCTGCGCCAGCGCGGAGAATCCTCGCCAACCGGCGCCTCCGCCCGGATGCATCGGGGTCAAGAGCCCGGAAAGGAACAGCCATGACGCGCAGCATGAATGCCTCCGGTCCGGAACTCAATGTGTCGGCCACCGCGCCGCGGGGTGGCCAATCCCTGTTTTCTCCCGCTTTTCTGATTGTTTTCGTCGTGC
>CAYSSA010000041.1:7820-10027 GCA_964433485.1 uncultured Tepidisphaeraceae bacterium
TATCGGACTGAACGCGGCCGTGTCGCAACTCCAACTGCATTTCAAGAAACTGCCCGTGCCGATGCGGGGTTCGTTCACCACGGTGCCGGAGGTTCTCGGACCGTGGGTGCAGGTGGCCCGTGAGGATACGCTGGACGCGGAGATGCTCTCGGCGCTGGCGACGGATGAATACCTGTTCTGCACCTATGTCAATTCCCGCAAGCTCGGCAAATCTCCCGAAGCCATTCGCAAGGAATTCGCCGGAAAATCCATGAAGGAACAGAAGGATCTGGTGAACGGGCCGGGCTATCGGCAGCGCGATCCTTCGGCGGTGCTGTCGGTGGCGCTGACCTACTACACCGGCAAGGCGGACACCGTGGCGCACATCCCCGAGAGGTGTTATGTGGGTGACGGCTTCGACCCGGAGTACACCGAAGATGTGCTCTGGGGGCTCAATCGCGACATCAAGGTTCGCCGGATCCTGTTCCGGAACCAGGCCAGCGCCCGGTCGCTCCCATACAACGTCGCGTACTTCTTCAACGTCAACGGAAAATACACCTGCGATTCCCTTGGCGTGCGTGCCGAATTGCAGAACCTTTTCAATCGCTACGGATACTACGCGAAAATCGAACTGATGTGCATTCATCCCGAGCCCCAGGCGGCGGAAACCGCCATGAAGAGCTTCCTTGCCGAACTGCTGCCCAAAGTCGAAGCGGCGTTGCCGGATTGGGCAGCCTACCGCTCGCGGTGAATCGCCGCATTTCCAGAGGTCGCTGATGGCCAAACGCGTCAATAAACGTTTTCTCATCCTGCTGACGGGAAGCATTGCCTGCGGACTGGCGGCCCTTGCGGCGTTTGCGTATTTCACTCGAAGAGGCAACACCGCGCAGTACATTGCCCTGGGGGACGAGTTGTATGAACGCAAGTCCTATAAACAGGCGCTGGAGCAGTATGGAAGGGCCATGCGGAACGCCCCCTCAAGGGAACTGTTTCTCAAAGCGGGCAACTGCATCAGCGAACTGACCCGTGAGGATCCGGAACAGCTCGGCAAGGACGTGCGCATGTGGGAGCGCGCCCTGGAAATGGACCCCAGCTTCGTGCCGGCGCTGCAATGCGTCATGGACGCGATCATCGACGTGTGCGAGTTGCAGCCCCGCAACGCCGAAAACTGGGTGCGCCTTCGCGACAAAGCCAAACGGCTGGCCGCCGCCGATCCCGCCAATGTGCGGGCTCGCGCCTATGAGCATATCGCCAGCATCAATGAATGGCTCATGGCCGATCGAGCCATACCGCGCCGCGAGATCGAGGAGCACCTGGCGGCGCTGGTGGCCTTGCTCCAGCGCAAGCCCGACGAATCGGTGATTTGCTCCACCATCGCCGAGGCCCGCCTGCGGCTGGCGCGCGAGTGCGTCACGGCCGCGGACCTCGACGGCGCCAAGGCCCACCGTGAGCAGGCGGTCGCCGCTTTCGAGGAGGCGCTCAAGACCCAGTCGGAGAATCCGTCCATTCTGGTGCGATACGCCAACCTTCAGGCCGCGATGGCCGACGTCAACGACGACGGTCGCGTGGACGACGCCGAGGGCGCGCCTTCACGCGAGACCCTTGCCAAGGCCGAGCGGCTCGTCAAGCGCGACCACAAGGAGTACTACCTCATCAAGCTGGCCTGGGCACAGAGCCTCCAGAGGCAGAATCAGAACTCCGAGGCCGAGGTCTACCTCCGCGAACTGCACAAGGAGAATCCGAACGAACCTCGCGTCCGATTTATGCTCGCCCAGTTGCTTCGCGCCAATCCCGACAAACGCAACGAAGCCATGGAGCTTTTGAGCAAACCTCTGGCCGAGGACGATTCGCTCAAGGGATACAAGGCCGTTACCCGCCGCGACCAGGAGTTCCAGCGACTGGTCGAGCTGACGACGATCCAGATCGACGCGTGCGCCGCCGCCGAAGAGGGCGAACGCGCCGGATTGCGGGCCCTGATCGACGAAAACCTCCGATTGCTCGCCGGTTTCGATCCGAAGTCTCCCGCTCTGTTCAAGCTGCGGGGTTATGCAATGCTGCTGGCGGCCGATCGGAGAAACCACATCGAAGGCATCCAGCTCATGCAGGAGGCCGCCAAGCGCAACGAGGAACTCCGCTACTTCGACGCTGAACTGGAATATCGGTTGGCGCGGGCCTATCTGTCAGCGCCGGATCCAAGGGACCGCCAGCCGGGGCAGGCTCGCATGCAT
>CAYSSA010000041.1:10037-15880 GCA_964433485.1 uncultured Tepidisphaeraceae bacterium
CGCGGTCGAACGCGCCTTATCCCACGGCCACTTCGGCTGCTGGAGCGCCGACCAGGCTTTATTTCGGGCCGCAAACTGCTGCTTGGAATCCTCATTCGGGATCGCCAGTACGAGCAGGCGCGGGTTCAGATGGCAATACTGGAGAAAGCCGTCAAGGATGACCCGGACCTGATTCGCGCGCGAATTGCCGTGATGGCCGGCTTGGGTGAGTTGGCCCAGGTCAAGCCGCTGGTCGAAGCGCTGCCGGAGACCAGTCGGGGCGAGCGGCTCTACAAGGCTGCCGCGGCCCAGGCTGCCAAGTTGTCGGTGCTGGCCGAGCGACTGATGCGCGGACTGTATGAGGAAGAACTGCGGGGCGATGGCCAGGGTCTGAAGCCGGAGGAAATCGCCGATCTCAAGGGCTACGCCGGCACGCAGATGCTGGTGCGTTCCTTGCTGGCCGAAAAGAAACGGGAGGAAGCCATCAACATCACGCGGGCGGCGCTGGCCAGGGATTCGGCTTCCGCCCGGCTCAAGATCATCGAGCGGGTGTTGGAGGGCAAGGCTCAGCCGGATGAACTCGGAGGCCTGTTCGATGAACTCAGCGCCCAGGCCGGCACGCCCTCCGGTGACCAATCTCGCCATATCGCGGTGCTGCGCAAGGCGGACATGTACCGCCAGCAGGGCGACTCGGAAGAGGCGCTCAAACAACTGCTTGCCGCCGACGACGGCAAATCCGAAGACGATGCGGAATTGCTCAAGGCGATTTTCCTGACAGCGCTTGAAGTGAAAAAGCTGGATGTGGCCGAGCGCTGCGTGCCCAGGCTTGTCAAGCTCAACGCCGATCATGCCGACGGACTCTATTTCCGCACGAAACTGAAGCTGGCCCGCCGCGATTTCAACGGCGCTTTGGAGGACGCCACCAACCTCACCCGCAAACTGGAAGCGTTCGCCAGTTCGTGGGTCGTCAAGGGGCAGGCCGAGCAGGGTCTCAACCGCTACGACAGCGCGATTGCCAGCTATGGCCGCGCCGTTGACCGGCAGGCCGACAACGTCGAGGCGTTGCAGGGACTGATCGAATGCCATGTCGCGATCAATCAGCTTGCCAACGCCAAGGGCTATCTGCGCCAGGGAATGCGGACAAGCTATGCCTCGTATTTCGCCGAGCTGGACCGCCGTTTTGAGGAGCGATATGGCGATCCCAAGTCGGTGACGGCGGCCCGCGAGAAGGAAGTCCGCGACAATCCCGACTCGCTCCAGGCGGCGCTGGCGATGGTGCAGAACTATCTGTATGTCTCAGACAATCTCTCCGGCAAAAAGGACAAGGCCGGCGCCCAGAGCTACATCGCCCGCGCCCAGGACGCCCTGGCGGGGATGATCCGCAAATGGCCGGATGAAATCAGCGTGGTGGATCGCCTGTCCGGCCTGCTGGAACGCGACCGTAAGAACGCCGAGGCGCTGCGCGTGTTGCAGGATTTCGCCGGGCGCGACGCATGGAAATCCAAGCCCCAGCCCTGGTTGATGATCGCGCAGCATCATCAGCGAAACAAGGACCTACAGAAGGCCGAAGAGGCCTACCTCAAGGCCCTGTCCTTGTCGGCCAACAGCCCCGCGATTCGCCGGCAACTGGCGCTGTTTTATCTCCAGATCGGCCAGGAGGAGAAGGGCGTGGCCGCGCTGAAGAGCCTGGCGACGGATACCGGCGACGCCGACGTGCGGACGATGCTCATCGAGATACTGGTCTCGCGCCGTCGTATTCCCGAGGCCGAAGCCCTGGTTCGCGAAGACCTGGCCAGGAACCCCAACGATGCCCGGCTGCTGGCGTTGCGGGGCTTTATCAGCATGACGCCGGCCAAACCCGGTGACAGGCCGGATTTCGACGTCGCCCTCAAGTTCATCGAGCAGGCCCTGAAGATCGATCCGCAGAATTCGACCGCCCATTACTATCGCGGCATGATACGCCTGACGCGCGGCAAGAAGGAACTGGCCGGCGCCATCGCCGATCTCACCGCCGCCCGGAATTTCAACCCGAACAACGCGGATATCCGCAACGGCCTCTTTGACGCGCTTCGCCGCCGCGGGCAGATCGATGAGGCGGCCAATGAACTGGAGTCGGCGCTGGTGATCGACCCCTTGCGGCGGGATCTGCGACAGAAACTCCTGACGGTTTACTCCATGGAAAAGCGCTGGGTCCAGGCCGAGCGCCTCATTGAGGAGACCAAGCGAATTCCACAGCTTGCCACCGAGGCCCTTTGGCGGAAGATCGAAGCGCAGATGTGGCTGTCGCGGGATGATCTGGATCGGGCCCTGGCGCCGATTCTGGTCGCGTCGCAACTCGCCCCGAACGATCCCGAGGTCAACTACACTTACCTGGACATCAATCTTCGCAAGAAGGACTTCG
Organism: uncultured Tepidisphaeraceae bacterium; assembly: GCA_964433485.1. GTDB lineage: Bacteria > Planctomycetota > Phycisphaerae > Tepidisphaerales > Tepidisphaeraceae > JANYKD01. The sequence continues at coordinate 12,418 of CAYSSA010000041.1, forward strand.
ACGAAGTCATTACCGTCACCAACAGGATCATCGACCGCGGCATGGAAAAGCCCTGGTGGATGTGGATGTGCCGCGCCGCGGCTCTCAAGGGCAAGGGGCGCTTCGCCGAAGCCGAAGCCGCTTTCGATTCGGCGCTGACGGGCGTCGACGCCATTCAGGACGACATGGCCGCCGAGCGCCTCGCCGTGGTGATGACCGAGCAGCTTGGCGCCGCCAGGACCGCCGAGAAGCTTGCGATTCGCGTGCGGCCCTACTGGCTGCTGTGCCTGGTGCGAGTCCATGCCACCGACGAGAAATGGGAAAAGGCGGCCCAGGTCGCCGATGAACTGCTTGCCAAACACATGGCCTCGCTGCCTCTGCCGCTGAAGCTTCGAGCGTCCAGCTATCTCGGACAGATGTACACCGCCGCCTGTTCCAAGGGGATTGCGGGCGCCATGGAAAAGGCCGAGAGCATCTACTCCCAGTTCCTCGCCGACGCCGAGGCGCATCAGATCGCGCTTCCGGCCCAGCTTCAGGCTCTGAACAACCTTGCCTATCTCTTCGCCGAAGGCCCCCAGCCCAACCTGCCCAAGGCCCTGAATTTCAGCCGCAAGGCATACGACCTGATGGTGGAATCCGAATACATAGACCCGGTCATCGCCGACACACACGGATGGGTGCTCATTCTCAATAATCGGGTTGACGAGGGAATTGATGTCCTCGTGCAGAGGGTGTTGACCGTTGACCGACCCATTCCCGACGCGCACTACCATCTGGCCGAGGCCTACCTGAAGCGGTCCCAGCTCGAGGAGGCGCAAGCCAGCATGGAGCAGGCCCGCGCTGCCCTCAAGCGGGCCAGGGAATCCGGCGCCTTCGTCGATCCTTCGCTGGAAAGTCGATTCGCCAGCGTGGACAGGAAGATCGAGCAAGCTGCGAAGTCCGGTAAACAGCCAAAAGCGGAGAACAATCCCTGATTGGCGTTCAGTCGTCCTGGCGGCGGTTCGATTTAGGTAAAGGCAGAACGTTTCTATCGAGGTGTACGTATATGACCACTCTACCGCAGACCACCACGGCGAGGCTTCCACAGAGCTCCGGCCCCATGCCTCCCAATCCTTTTGTCACTCAGATGAACGTCACGGCCGCTGCCGGCGCGGCTCAGATGTCGCCGGCGGACGTCTGGCGAGTGATTCGCGGCAACCTCATCTGGATCTTCCTGCTGACCGCAATGGGTGGCGGAGCCGCCTGGGGTCTGAACTACTATCTCGAGCGCAAAGCGCCCAAGTACACTGCCGTGGGCATCCTGCAGGTGCAGCGACCCGCGAACCTGGACCCGGTGCGCTCCACCGGCGAAATGGAGTGGGCCCCCAACTCGCTGGTGCTCGAACAACGCACCCAGGCCCAGCTCCTCCTGACCGAATTCACATTGTCCAGCCTGTTGCAGAAGGACGAAATCCGTCTCACCAGTTGGTTCGGTGAATACGCCGGCGATCGAAACAAGCCCGACATGCGCCGGGCAAGAGAAGTGCTCAAGGAGAACCTTTCCGTAACGCCCATTGCCGATTCAGCCCTGCTCAAAGTCAGCTTCACCCACTCCGTTCCCGCGGACTGCAAGAAATTCGTCGAGGAACTCGTCCGCATTCATCTGGACCAGCAGCGCGAGGTGGCCCGCGGGCGACTGGATTCCAGCACCAAGGTGTTGCGGGAACTCCAGGCCAGTCTCAATACTCAGATCAAGAGCGTGGGCGACCGCGTTCGAAACCAGCAGTCGGTGCTGACTCTCAAGGGCATGAGAGCCACTGGGCAATTCTCGCTGAAAGACGACGAAATGCGCATGCTCAACGAGGCCAAGCTCAAGATGACCACCGCCGAGAGCGAGGCGGGCAACATGTACAAACGCGTTCGCAGTCTGACGGAAAAAGGCGAGCCGCTCCCGGAAGTCGAGAAGGCCATCGAGAATGATCCCTCCGTCGCCGCCTTCGTGCGCGACGTCAGTTCGCTCAAGATCAGCCGCGATGTCGCCATAGACACCTATGGCAAGGACCATCCGAATGTGAAGAGACTCGACCGCCTGATCGACCTCACTCAGGCCCAGACCGATGCCCGCCGCCAGGAATTGCGAGTGAAATACACCAACCAGATCGTCGAGAGCCTCGCGGCCCAGAGCGCCCAGACCAAGGCCGACCTCGAGTCCATCAGCAAACGCGTGGAAGCGCTCCAGACCGAGCTGGCCGAACTCGGCAAGGAGGTGGCCGCGTTCCAAATCGCCGCCGATGAAGAACGCGGGCTTCGCGAACTGCGAAACGTCGTCTCCAACCGCCTTCGCGACATCGAATCCGCCGCCAGTCCCGAAAACCAGATGCGCATCAATTGGGCGCCGGGCGGCCAGCCGGAAACCCCGGATATTCGCAGCTTCCCGCAACTCAAGGTGTTCCTGCCGGCCGGTCTGATGATCGGTCTGGCGCTGGCGCTCGGCGTGGCGTTCCTGCGCGAATTCCTGGACCAGACGGTCCGGTCGCCACGCGACATCGCCCGTGTCGGTCACATGAATGTCCTGGGCATCATCGCCCACGAATCCGACGATCCCCAGGTCCTCGATGCGCAACTCGCCATTTACGACGCCCCCCACAGCCTGATTGCCGAACAGTTCCGCCAGGTCCGCACCCGTCTGCAGCACGTTGCGCCCTTCGATTCCACCCGATCCATCTTGATCAGCGGCCCCAGTCCGGTCGATGGCAAGACAACCGTCGCCGCCAACTTGGCGGCCGGCCTGGCTCTGACCGGCCGAAAAGTCCTGCTCATCGACAGCAATTTCCGTCGCCCCGACGTTCATCGCCTATTCGGCGTGGAAAACAATCGCGGATTCAGCGACGTTCTCAACGGCACGGCGGCCATCGCCGATGTGGCTGTGGCCACCCGAATCCCCAACCTCTCGATCCTGCCCAGCGGGGCCAAGCCAATGAACGCGACAGAGCTTTTCGAAAGCCAGCTTCTGTCCGATTTCATCGACCACGCATGCGAAGATTACGAGCATGTCATTTTTGACTCCGGACCCTTGCTGGTCGTGGCTGAAGCGGCCGCCCTCGCCGCCAAGGTCGATGGCGTGGTTACGGTCATTCGTGCCCGCTCGGACAGTCGCGGCAAGCTCCAGCGCATGTGCGACGAACTGCGCAAGGTCCGCGCCGAGCAACTGGGCGTCGTGCCGAGCGCCGGGTGGGACGACGTGTTCAAGACCTTCTACGACTATCAGACCGCGGCCTAACCCAGGCACGATCCAAAATTGCATATTGCAACATCGCCACGTAAGGGCTGTAGTGGTTGGAAGAGGAGCCAGATGACCGGCCGGGAGCCAAGCCTTTCCTCCTGGCCGGGTGTGCCTGTGATGACCATTCAGCAGAGTCATATCGACATCCGTTCGGCTGGTTCGCGTTCGGCCCACGAATACTATTTCCGCAACATTATCGAAGCCGACGTCATTTCACCCGAT
>CAYSSA010000041.1:15928-23444 GCA_964433485.1 uncultured Tepidisphaeraceae bacterium
CGGATCCGCAATAGCCCACGAGCGGATCTTCATGCCGCCGGGACATTATGAAATTACCAGGTCCGCCTGGGAGGCCGCATCGCGCGGACGACACGATGGCGTTTCTCCATGCTTCCTGGTCGCCGACGAAGGTCAACGGGAACTGGCCATTCAGCTTCACGCCATCGCTCCCATCGATCCACCTTCCCTTTTGATGCTGGATGGAGAGCCGGTCGCTCGCCTGTTTCGCGCTTCCGACCTGCGTTGGTGTATCGGATCGGGCATATTGCCCGCCGTCCGCGGAGAAGCGGCGGGGCAGGCGGACAGCATGTTTCGGCGGACCGACAAGCTTCTGAAACAAGCCGGCATGACATTCAAGGACGTCGCCCGCACCTGGATTTTCATGCGTGACATCCTCGACTGGTATGGTCCATTCAACAAGGCTCGCAATGCCTTCTTTGTCGAGGAAGGTTTGTTGATTCCCGGCAAACAGGGCGATGTTCCCGCATCAACCGGAATTGGCGTTGCACCCGCCGTACCCTTTGCCAGCACGATGGACTTCTTTGCCGCCAAAGGTCCGGAACAGTGCATCCAGCGCTATCAAGCCGCTGGAAAACAGCGAGCCGCCTACGAATATGGCTCGGCCTTTGCCCGGGGTTCGAATGTTGCAACTCCAGCCGGATTCACAACTTATGTTTCCGGAACTGCGGCCATTGACGCCGCCGGGAATACCTGCTTCCTGGATGATCCCGAAGCACAGGTCCGCATGACCCTTGAAAACGTGGTGGCGGTGTTGGCGGATCTGCAATGCGAGGCTTCCGATGTGGTGGCGGCAATCGCCTACTGCAAGACCGCGGAGATCGAATCGGTTTTCCGGCAGTTGTTCCTCAGTACGCTCCCCTGGCCGTGGGTGGTGGTGCTCTCGGATGTGTGCCGTGATGACCTGTTGTTTGAGGTCGAGGCAACCGCAATTCCCAACTCCCGTCAAGTACGCGCGCGATAGGCCGGCAAGTTATCGGACTTAGTCAAGACAATGGGCCACTCGGGTCGATAATGGACTCAGATGCCAACCCAAAGGAGTGTGCGCATTGCCTGTCACCGTTGACCAAGCGCCTTTGGCGACGAAGGAGATGGGCCTGACCACCGTGGGGCAGGTGCTGGCTCATCTGAGGCAGGGGAATCGTCTGGTTGTGCAGATGCTGATCGATGGCGAAGAACCGGACGCGGCTCAGATGGGTGCGATCAGGAACGTCTCCCTCCAGGATCACGCGATCTACATCGAAACGGCGGACCCGCGCAAGCTCGCCATCCAAGTACTGGATGAGATGGGATCTCAGTTGGACCAGGCGGAGCAGTTCAAGGCATCGGCCGTGGAACTCCTCCAGAAGAACCAGGTATCCAAAGCACTTGAAAGCCTTGGCGTGTGTCTCCGGGTGTGGCAGGAGGCGCGGGATGCGGTCATCAAAACGGCTGAACTCCTGCGTCTGGATTTGTCCTGTATTCGGATCGGCGGGGACGCGCTGGAAGACACTGTGGCGGTTTTTGGCACGCATTTGCGGGCGATAAAGACCGCGCTCGAACAGCGCGACTACGTCTCCCTGGGCGACGTTTTGCAATATGAGATGACTGATGCGAATGAGCGTTGGCGGCGCACGCTTGCCGCGATCAAGGGCGTGGTCAGCGGGCTTCGGTAAGGTTCGCCCGGGTGCTATGATTCCCATTATGACTGTAGAACAGATACACGCGCTCCTGGAGGATGGTCAGCGTGAACTTTCGCGCACGGATTATCTGGAGGCGGCGCGACTGCTCAGTCTGGGCGAAGCGGCGGCTTGGGAATTGCGCGACTGCGACCTGCTGGCGCAGGTGTACTTGCCGTTACAGGAGGCCAGACGCCAGATTCGCCAGCGTTGCGGGGAGGGCCTGGTGCGGCTGGACCTGATTGCGGGCGAAGCGGATGCGGAGAGGATTGTGACCGCGCACCCAAGCGGCCAGATTCTCGTTGCGGGGATGGGCACCATCGCCCCATCGCTTCTGGTCCGCCGGATGGCACGCGAGCGGCGGTTGTATCTCGATACGTTTCTGGCCGCGGCTTACGAAACGGCCGAGGGTGTCGTGCGGGTGGTGATTCCGGAGGAAACCTGCGCGGTTCCCGAGTCGCGCCAATGGGCATCGGTGGAGGATCTCACCGCCAGTCTGCCGTTCGGAGCGATCGTGCTTCGCCGCGAGGATGTTCCAACCGGCGCGCGGAACGGCTCGCCGGAGACCTATGCGACGGTCATGGCGCTCTGGGAGCGACTGCATGCGCCGTTTCTGGCAATGGCCGAGTCCTATGTCGAGGGGTGGGAGCGCCTGGCGGGTTATCGTCGGACGATGGCGGTGGACCCGGCCTGCGAACTGGCGCATCAGAACATGTCGGCGGTGGCGCGGCGAATGAGTGTGGCCGCGAAGAGCCCCGGCGGCGCGTAAGCAGCGACGACTGCCGAGGATGCGCCTTGGAGTTCGGTCTGATGGCGGAGGGCCTTGCTGGTTTTCTTGAGGTTGACCACGAAGGAGCCAAGCACCAGCGCGGAGCGGAGCATGTTGCCCCTGGTGTCGCTGACTTGCTTGGCGTTGAGCGTCACTTTGTAGGCGCCGTTCAAGGCGGAGGTCCATTTGCCTCCGGTGGGGATGAAGGAATAGACGACTGCAATCGTACTGGCGTCGGCTTTGGCTTTTGTCGACACAAAGGTCGGCCTGACGGCTTTGAAAGACTTTGGGCCGGTCACCAGAAGATCTCCCGAGCCGATGGTGGCGCGCCTGACTTTGGACGGGTCGGAATAGGTGATGGTGAACTTATAGAATGCAGCCGCCGAAGTTACGGTCTTCGGACCGGAGAATAAGGCTGTTGGCGGGGTAGTGTCGGGTTGGCTGCCGTTGGCGACTGGGCGGACAGCGAAGACGACCGTGACATTTTTTCGGGCCACGAGCACATGCTGGATAGTGATCGGTGAACTCAGTCCTGGTCCGGATGCGGTAACAGCATATTCTCCGGACTCGACCGGCATCGTGTAGGCGCCATTGGTCGCCGTTGTCGCGGAAATGGCCGCGCCGGCGGTCGGGGTGGCGATCACCGCAACGCCGGGCCAGACAGGCTCCCCGACGGTATAGGTGCCGTCGAGATTGAGATCGCTGAACACGATGCCGCTCAGTTGTGGCGGCGGTTTGAGCAAATCCACAGTTCTGGGGCCTTGTCCGACAACGATGTTTTGCACAACAATCGGGGCATCCAGATAGGTCCCTGAGACAGTCACTGTGTAGGTGCCGGCGGAGACGACGATGCTGTATTCGCCATCGGCCGTGGTGGTGGCGGAAAATGAGGCGGCTGGACCGCCGGAGGTGCGCATCGCGGTGACCTTGAGTCCGCCGATGCCTTCGCCGGCGGAGTAGCCGCCGTCGCCATTGAGGTCGTCGTAGACATGGCCGGTGATCTGTGGGGTGGACGGGGCCGCCACGAAATCCAGTTTGACGTTTTGCTCCTCAACAACCACACCCCGTGTCACAAAGGGGTTTGAGATTCCGGGGCCTTCGGCGGTGACGGTATAGGTGCCCGCCGAGATGGGCAGGGAATAGCCGCCGGAAGCGAATGTGGTTGTCCAGAAGACCTCGCCGTCGGAATCTCGCACTGCCCGGATGGTCAGGCCGCCGATGCCCGTGCCCGGCTTGTAGAGCGGCTCGTCGTCCAGAGTGTCGGAATAGGCCACGCCCGTCAGAAACACGTCGCCGGCGTTGAAGGCGAAGTCGACGGTCGCCATGACCGCGTTGAAGTCGAGATTCTGGCCCGGGTCGTAATACGGACCGGCCACGATGCCGATGCCGACTTCGTTGAAGGCGTCAAACATCATGTTGGTGCGATGACTTCGGTTGGGGTAATTCTCGTCAATGAACAGATTGCCGTGCAACTGGGCGGTTGAGGGGGTCAGAAGCGGAACGCCGGTGGTCTGTCCCAGCCAGGCGAGGTTCTCGCCGGAGCCCCACCCGGAAACACTGTCGTAGAAGTACCCCGCCGCGGTATTGCGCTCGTCCCAGTCGTCGCCGGTGTCGAATGAGTTGTGGCTGAAGTAGTCGTGCGCGATCATGTCCTGGGAGTGTCCGCGCGCCGAGGCCACCAGGAACGGGTTAAACGCCAGCGGCTGTTTCGGCGTCGTGCTGATGAGGGCGCCCGCCGGCACACCCTCGTTCAGGTCGATGGCGTATCGGGCGGCTTCGGCGGTCGGGTTCGCTCGGGCGCGATTGATCAGCTCGAGCATGTATTGCTCGTAGTCGGTGGGTGAGGCCCCCGCCAGCAGCCATCGCGGCTCAAGCGATTGCACCCCGTCATAACACCAGCGCGCGCCGGCGACAATGGGCTTTCCATGCGACATGGGGTTCTCACTTCGTCTGTATCGGACCGACCAGTTCGCAGTCTATCTTCGGGCATGGGTCACGGCAACCATAATCCACGGCGGCGCGTCCTTCGACTGCCGGGGGCATCGTGCCCGGCCGGTTTCCACGCTATGATAGTTGCCTATGAACAACTTCACTTTTTACGCGCCGACCCGTCTGATTTTTGGCCGGAACACCATTCCGCAGCTTGATGCGCTGGTGCCGCCCGGCGCGCGGGTCATGCTCTGCTACGGCGGAGGTTCCATCAGAAAAAACGGCGTTTACGAACAGGCCAGGAAGGCTCTGGGGTCACGCACCGTCGTCGATTTCGGCGGCATTCAGCCGAATCCGCTTTACGAAACCTGCATGAGGGCGGTTGAAGTTGGCAAGAAGGAGTCCATTGACTTTCTGTTGGCCGTCGGCGGGGGATCGGTTCTTGATGGCGTGAAGTTCATTGCCGCCGCGATGCGTTTTGGCGCGGGGGATCCGTGGGAGATCCTCAGCAAGGATGCCGCAGTCGAGTCGGCCGTGCCGCTGGGCACGGTTCTGACTCTTCCGGCCACCGGATCGGAGATGAACTCTTTCTCGGTGATGTCGCGTGAATCGACCCGTGAGAAGCTGGCGTTTTCGGCGGAAGCCGTCATCCCCCGATTTGCGATTCTGGATCCCCAGACCACCTTCACGCTGCCTGCGAAGCAGACGCGAAACGGCATCGTCGACGCATTTGTCCATGTGATGGAGCAATATTGCACTTATCCGGTCAACACCCCGCTCCAGGATCGCCAGGCCGAGGCAATCCTGCTGACGCTCATCGAAGAAGGCCCCAGGCTGCTGGCCAAACCAAACGACTACGACCTTCGCGCCAACATCATGTGGTGCGCCACACAGGCTCTGAACACGCTCATTGGCTGCGGCGTTGTTCAGGACTGGGCCACGCACATGATCGGCCATGAAATCACCGCGTTCTACGGACTGGATCACGCCGAAACGCTGGCCGTCGTTCTGCCGCAACTGCTCAAGCACCAGCGGAAGACCAAGGCCGCGAAACTGGCGCAGATGGCCACCCGCGTCTGGGGCGTCAGCGCGCCATCGCAGGATGCGCTGATTGACGCGGCCATCGCGAGGATCGCATCGTTTTTTGAGTCAATCAACATGCCCACGCGGCTGGCGGCGTACCAGATTTCGCCGGTCGAGGCGGCCGACAAGATCAGTCGGCGTTTCGCCGCTCGTGGCATGAAACTCGGCGAACATCAGGACATCACGCCGGAGCGCGTGGCGGCGATTCTGAAGGATTGCTGAGCCGATTTTCGGGGCGAAAGCGAATGGCCGATCCGAGCCGCAGGCTCCGGTGGCTTATCCGATTGACTTTCCCGCAAGCACCTTGGCAATGGTCTGTCGTGATGCCGGCACGGATCCGGGGCTGTCGCGCTCGATGAACTGCGCCGATGCCGATGCGGTGACGCGTTCAACCCGGCCCGGTTCGGGCCGGGATACCGCCGGCTTGCCGATGACGGCCGCGATTTCATTGACCTCCGCCTTTTTCTGGGCGAGGCGCTGCTGAAGGTCGGCCAGTTGGGCTTCCAGCTCATCGTATTCCGACATGGCCTGCGCATAGATCTGTTCGCCTTCGCTCAGCCATTCCTTGAACGATTTCATAGACCCTTCCTTTTTCGGGTGCGCGCGACTTCTCATAAGGCGGATCGGTCCACGGCGGGAGGGGCGTGATTCCCTGTCATGGCCCGATAACCGGCACCAGAGGAGCCGCGTTCGACCCGGCGCGCTCTGTGGTTACTTTCTCACCAGTTCGGCGAGCATTCCCGCGAGCTTTTGGCGCACCCGCGACAATTCCTCGGGAATGTTCTCCGCGTCATCGGCCACCACGACCTTCTTGTCCCCGAATTGTATCTCCTCCATCGCCGGTTTTCCCGACGGCTTGGGCGACGGATATTCATCCTTCAAGTCGCGCCAGTTCTCGAAAAGCGTGGCCAACTGCAGCTTCTGCATTTCGTTGAGCGAGGCTGCGGCTTCGCCAAACATCTTGCTTCGGGCTTGGACGGCGCCTTCGGCCGAGATCGTCAGCACGTCATCCACCTTGGCCGGTCCGCCTAAACGATGGTACGAGACGGGTGAGAGCTTCCCAAGTGTTTCCTGTCGCGTCTTGTCCAGCTCCCGCCGTGGATCCTCAGAGGCACACGAAAAACACAGACTCGCCAGGACCGCTCCGACAATGAATGCTGATGGACGCATACCCAGGAATTTACGCGGAACGCGGCAAAATAGGTATAGCGCCGGGCAGGCTGACCAGAAAATGCCCTGCTCTGACGCGACTCCACTGTTTGCTTCCACCAGTCTCTGATACGCTGCCGTCAGCCGTGAGGCTTGGCCTGGCCTGGTCCGTTTCGGCAGTGCGACGGCGCGAGGGCTCATTGGATATCCGGCAAGAGCTTCTGGCGGGCAAAGGACAGGCATGAGGGTGCTCACTGCACACATCCGGGTCGAAGACAACCCGGTCGAATTCCGCTACACTGTGACTTTGAAACCAAACCAGCCGCCGAATGGCGAAGAGGATAGGCATGAGCACCGCAGATTCAGACAACAAACCCGCTGATTCCGCCACGGATTCCGCCGGGATGGACTTCATCCGCCGGATCATTCACGAGGACAATCGCACCGGGCGCTTCGGCCGACGAGTGGCCACGCGCTTCCCGCCCGAGCCCAACGGCTATCTGCACATTGGTCACGCCAAGTCGATCTGCCTCAACTTTGGTTTGGCCGAGGAGTTCGGCGGCACCTGCAACCTGCGATATGACGACACCAATCCGTCCAAGGAGGAGGAGGAGTACGTCAAGTCCATCGAGGAGGACGTGCGCTGGCTGGGATTCACACCCAGCAAGGTGCTCTGGGGATCGGATTATTTCGACCAGATGTACGAGTGGGCCGTCGAATTGATAAAGAAGGGGCTGGCCTATGTATGCGATTTGAATTCCGAGCAGGTGCGGGAATACCGCGGGACGCTGACGCAGCCGGGCCGGGAGTCGCCCAATCGCGGCCGGTCTGTCGAGGAGAACCTGGATTTGTTCCGCCGCATGTGCAAGGGCGAGTTCCCGGATGGGTCCAGAACCCTGCGGGCCAAGAT
>CAYSSA010000042.1:0-10099 GCA_964433485.1 uncultured Tepidisphaeraceae bacterium
CCAGTTCATGGTCGAGGTTCACGGTGCCCCAGGTATGCACCGGCAGCACCAGCGTGTTGGTCATGTGCAGCGTCCATTCCAGCGGCTCGGGGCGCTGGCGGCGGCGCTGTTGCAGCACATGCCAAACGCGTTTGTGATACTCGCGGACGTTCCAGATGGTCAGCGAAGGCTGAATATATCCATCCTCGGTGACGTACGCGGCGGTGGTGCGGGTATTGCGCGAAGGATAGAGATAGGTATTGTCCCAGTAGAGACTCACTCCCCGACGCAGCCACTGGTCCGCCATCCACACGCCGAAGTCGGCGTAGGATCGCGGGAAGGTGATCTCGGAGATGTCGCTGAAGGAGCGATGTCCGCCGGCGAGGTCCAGCCCGTCGGGCAAAGTGCGGGCGGCCGGTCCGTCGCTGGTGCGCCATTCATCCTGAAAGACGAGCCATTCCGGGCGCGAATGCGCCGCCCGCATTTCCTCCTGGTAGACGGCGATGGGGCGGTTCATGCCGATATCCCTGGCCCGCTGGGCAAAGTGCCGCATGTAATAGGTCCAGTCCGATTCATTGTGGGTCTTGGGCGGCTGATTGCGGGCCGCATAATCGTTCAGCCAGGCTTCATCGAACTTCGCTCCCCGGCGCGCTTCGAGAATCTTCTCGACGATGCTCCAGTCATCGGCGTAGGGCCCTTGCGAGGCACACTGAATGCCGCCCCATGGCACCACCGCCAGCCCTCCAGGCGCCTGCGGCACACGCAGCCGCCAATCGGGCGGCATCGGTTTGGTCGGCGATGCCTGCATTCCCAGCACGATCTCCCTCGCCCCCGAGAGCGTCGCGGGAGTGTTGATCAAATGCAGCCGCAACAACAGTCGTCCGCCCTCGCGGATCAGATCGTGTGTTGGCGTCCTGCCGCGACTTCCGGCGGTGATCCATCCCCGGTCGTTCTCGGCGAAGACCGCCAGTCCGCGCTCGGCCGCCCCCAGCCAGATGTAGGGCACGAAGTCGTTGCGCCACTTTTCCGTTCGTTTGACCTTCGATCCATCCCACACGAGGCCTTCGCCGGCGGGCGCGGCGCCGGCGTAATTATGCCGCAGACCATCACCAATTGTGTGCATCAGCGGCATTTCATTGCTGCGCAGGGGGATTTCGAGCCAGAGCCGGCGAATCTCGGCCGGCGCATCGCCAGGGGACAGCGTCAATGCCACCTTCATGCAGCCGTCGATCTCGATTGTCGAGCGCGCGGCGATTTTCACCGCGTCGGAAACGGCGAGCGCCTCGTATACGGCCTCCGTCGGCTTGCTCGAAACAAACCGACCGGTGGCGGTGTTCCAGCGGCCCTCGCCGCCGGCCGTCTCAAAGCGGATCGTCATTGGTCCGTCCAGCAGACCGCGATCGAGCGACTCGACCTGATCCCAAAGTCCGTAGCCGTTCATCGTCATCCGCCGGGAAACCACCGAGACCGTGTGTTCCCGAGTCTTGATCGGCTCGAACGGCGGGTATACCTCGTCAACGATCCCCAGCGTGTTGTCCTGCCAGGGAAAACGTCGGCTGTAGATCGGCAGGACGCCGCCTTCGATCACCCGCCCGTCCCGCTGTTTCACGGAGACCTGCAGCGACAAGGCGCCATCGGGCAGCGCCGGCATTTCAAGCCGGCCGGTCGGCGGCTCGACCCAGGGCCGCGCCCAGGTTGTGATGCCCTGACCCTGCGGACCGCGCAATGCGAACAACGCCTCGGCGAAATCGGCCGATGGAATCCTCGGCGCAAGTCGATAGTAGACGGCGCTATGGCTGGGCAGGTACTCGGCGGCGATATCCGCCGCAGGCACGCGAACATCCGGCACGAGCCTGGACGGATCGCGATATCTCAGGCAGGCGTTGGTCGCCTCGACCGGCAGAAGCGCCTTGTTATAGACGCGGATTTCGTCGATCAGGCCGATGGTTTCGTTGGGGTTGAAGACAAGACGATCGGCCGAGCGCTTGCCGTTGGGAACCAGCGGCCGGCCATAGGTGTGTCCGGCCTGTGCGCCGTCGATGTAGATGCGAATATCCGGCCCCATCCAGGTGAAAAGGACATGATACCACCTGGCCGGGTGGAACTCGGCTTTGGTGCGGACGAAGTGAATGCCCAGTTCGGAATCGCTGAAATAGAGCGTCGGTTCGTGCGTGGCGCCGTTGAACAGATAGAAGACGAATGGCTCGCCGAGGAAGGTGCGGTTGCGATCAGAGAGGCTGTTGACGCCGCGCGGCCGGAGCCAGAATTCCAGGCTTCCCTCGGCGCTGTCGAAGAGTTTGGGCGCGTTGATCGCAATGCGCCCAGCGAAGGCCTGCCCGCGCACGCCGGGCGCGAACTCGCCGGGTCCGAGTTCCACTTTCGCGCCGGTGGCCGCCGGACCGCCATCCAGCGGCGCCACCACTATCGGGCCGCGCTCCGGCAGGAAATGCGGGCGGGTTGCCGGCAGCGGGCGGACGGCCTGCGGATCGGTCCAGGACGTGTCCTGCGGCGGCCAGAACTTGTGGATGTTGCGATGCACGCGCACCTGGTCGATGTCTCCGACGAGGCCGGCCGTGCCCGCGGGATTATTTCCGATGTAGAGCGGCTGCGGCCGAGACTCGCGTTCTCCCTGCACCTCCAGCCCCTCACCCCAGTGAATCGGCGCGTCGGCCACCACCTGTCCATCGACGAACAGCCGGCGCCCCGTTCCGCTGATGCCCGCGACATGTACCCAGCGTTCGGTCGGCACGACTCCGGGAGGGCTGCTGGTGCGGATTCGTTTGCCATAGAACATGTTGACGATGTCCAGGTGAAGCGCGCCTTGCGAATCCACCAGCAGAGCAAACCCCTTGCTCACATCCGCGGCCGGGTTGTACGCGGGGTGCTGATCCACCTCGGCCGGTCGGAATACAACGCACGCCTCGTTCCGCGGATAGCGGGGAATCCTGATCCACGCTTCGATGCTGATCAATCCGCCATCGAAGACCCCCGGCGCATTGAAGCGAACGCCGCTCCGGCCATCGAGTCGAAGTCCGCCGCCGAATCGACCGTCGGCGATCCAACGCGGCTGGCCGATGGGAGCGCCGTCGGCGATCGACTCGTTGTTGAACTGCGCGACGAAATAGACCGCCTCATCACCCACGGTCTTGTATTCGGTCCAGAAGGCCACATCGGTCGCGGCCGCGCCGATGGCCAGCATTGCGACCATCGCCAGCCCCAACATACCCGCGCGCCGCCGGTCATGTGCCACGCTGGCGATATGACCAAACCTCTCCGGCGGTTGTCGGCGGAATTTGACTGAAATCATGGCAGTGGCCCTGTGATGATGGCCGGCGCGGGCCGGCGGAGCATCGGCTGGAAGCCGGTGGCGGCGACGCCTCACATGGTCCAAGGCTCGCGCATGGCTCTGCTTCGCAGGCGATTGGCTTCCGCGTCGTTGATGAACTCCTCCTTCACCGGATTGAAGGCGAGCTTGCGGCCCAGTTCCCAGGACAATGCGGCCGCGTGGCAGGCGATATGCGAATGCCGCATGACGCCGCTGTTGGCGTTGGTCAGGTCGCGCGATCGCATGCACCGGAAAAAGTTGTGGGTGTGGGGAGCGGGTATCAGGCCGCCGCCCTGTCCGAATCGCTTCATTTCGGCCTTGAGCGACTCCGGGTGCGTGGTTACCTGTCCGCTGTCGCCGGTCTCGACCCAACCCTCATCACCCTCGAATCGCACCGGGCAGGTGCCGCCGGAGGTGCGATAGTGCGGGTCGAGATTGCCAAAAGGCGTATCGAGGAAATCAAGAACCAGCTTCACTCCGTTGGCATATCGGGCGGTGATGTTGTCTTTGGACGGAACGTACTCCACCGGCATCGTATCGTCGGCCTTGTTGGCCCACTGGCAGAGATCCACCGTGTGCGCCGCCCAGTCGAGCAGGGTCGCTCCCGAGTCAAAGTCGTAGTGGCCGCGCCACCCGCCGGCAACATACTGCCGATTGAACGGTCTCCACGGCGAGGGGCCAAGCCAGCGGTCCCAGTCGCATTCGTTTCTGTCGGGCTCCGGCTCCGCCGGCAGCCAGTCAAAACGCACACGCGGACGATAGACGGAGGCGTGAAGCGTGTGCAACCGGCCGAGTTTGCCGCTGTGAGCCAGATGGACGGCGAACTGGAAATTGGCGATGCTCCGTCGCTGCGTGCCGGCCTGGAAAACACGGGCGTAGCGCCGCACCGTGTCATCGAGCGCCTGACACTGGCCGATGGTGATCCCGCACGGCTTCTCACTGTACACATCCTTGCCGGCGCGGAGCGCCAGAATCGACGCAAGGGCGTGCCAGTGGTCGCCGGTGGCGATCAGCACCGCATCAATGTCGGGACGTCCGATCAGCTCGAACTGGTCGCCATACATCACACAGTCCTTGTTGCCGTAGCGGGCGTCGGCCATGGCTTTGACCGCCTCGCGCCGACTGCGCTGCACATCGCAGATGGCCAGAAAGCGCACGTCGCTCTCGCCCATCATGCAGTCCAGATCCTGCCTCCCGCGCGGGCCAATGCCGATGGCGCCAAGGGTGATCTGCTCGGAAGGCGCGATGGCGCCGTCCCGCCCGAGAACCCTCGAGGGGACAATCCACGGCGCGGACAAAGCGCCGGCGAAGGCGAGAGCTCGCTTGCACAGACTCCGACGAGTTGGATGCGCGGCGGTGGTTGCCATATACCTTCCCTTCAGGAATGCTTTCAATATGGGTACACCAACGATCCTGGTATGTTACCCGCCACCCGGGCGGATTCACCCGAATCTGACCGCTGACGGGCCGACGCTGACCCCGTCCGACCAATCAACTAGGGTCGGAGCGAGATGCAATTCGCGGCTGAGCGTCCCCGCAAAGCAATCGAGGAGGTTCTCGACACGTTCCGCGCCATCGTCGGGGAATCTCAGATTCTCTCTATCACATCCTCCGCCTTGAAACGCACCTTCGCCAGCGCGGCATACTTGTCGTCGGCGGCGCGATAACCCAGCGCGCAACACACCACCGCCGCCAATCCCCGATGCGGAAGCCCCAGCGACTGATCGTAACGGTGCGGCTCGAAACCTTCGATGGGGCAAGCATCAATCCCCAGCATCGCGGCGCAGGTCATCAGGTTGCCCAGTGCGATGTACGCCTGCCGCGCCGCCCATTCGTTGGCATGAAGGCTGCGCGGACCGTTCACCACGTCGTCCAGCATCATCTGCTTATAAGTCTCGATGCTGCTCGCGGGAATGCCTCGCACCTCGGCCGTGCGGTCGATCAGGCGCTGCACATGCGAGGCGTCGATGTTCTTGCGAATGGCGAATACGACGTAATGCGAGCAATCCGTCACCTGCGGCTGGTTCCAGGTGAATGGCCGCAGTTCCGCCCGCTTGGCCGGACTGGTGATGACAATGAACTTCCATGGTTGCAGGCCATAAGACGACGGCGTCAACAGCAGTGACTGCTCGAGGGCCTTCCAATCCTCCGAGGGGATCATGCGCGTGGGATCGAACTTCTTGGTGGCGTAGCGCCAGCCAAGCTGCTGCAGGACGGTTACGTTGCTGACGGGCTTCATGGATCAATTCCTTTCAATCGCCATCGCCCGGTCCACACCGGGGGCAATGGTCCGCAATGATACGCCACAACCCGCCGACGGGCCACAGCTTCACGAATCTGGTACAATGTCCCAAGACTACAGGAGGCGCGGCATGTCAGCTCTCTTGCGATCCCTGGTGATTCTGCTGGCACTGGCGACGCCGGCTCGCGGCGCCGATCGGCCAGCGCCCGATCTCGGTCCCAACGCGGATCTTCGCGGCAAGCCGGTGTTTCCGGCCGACAACGCCTGGAACAAGGATGTGTCCAAGCTGCCGGTCGACCCGCGATCGGCGCAGATCATCGCTGGCATTGGCGCCGGTCGATCGCTGCATCCCGACTTCGGCACGGTCTGGCAGGGAGCGCCGGCCGGCATTCCCTACCACATCGTCCCGGGTGGACAGCCGAAGGTTCCCATTCAGTTCACGGGTTATGCGGACGAGAGCGATCCCGGTCCGTATCCGATTCCGCCCGATGCTCCCGTCGAAGGCGGACCAAATTCCGACGGCGACCGGCACGTTCTGGTCATCGACCGCGACCGGTGGATTCTCTATGAGCTTTATCGGGCGTTTCCCGTCAACGGCGGCCGGGCATGGAAGGCGGACTCCGCCGCCATATGGGATCTGAACAGAAACTCCACACGTCCCGCCGGCTGGACCAGCGCCGACGCGGCCGGACTGCCGATCTTCCCCGGTCTGGTCCGATATGATGAGGTTTGCCTGCGCAAGGAAATCACCCATGCCGTTCGTTTTACCGTTCGCAGGACCCGCCGCGCCTATGTTCCCCCGGCCTCTCACTGGGCCAGCCGCTCGGACGACGAGAATCTGCCGCCCATGGGCATGCGCGTCCGACTGCGCGCCGACTACGACACCGCTTCATTTCCCCCCAGCGCCAAAGTTATCCTGACCGCGCTCAAGAAGTACGGCATGATCCTCGCCGATAACGGTTCTGACTGGTTCATTTCCGGCGCCCCTGATCCGCGCTGGAATGATGACGAACTCCAGGCTCTCAAGAAAGTCAAAGGCAAGGACTTTGAGGTTGTCAGGATGGAGGGCGTCGTCACGGCCAAGTCCGGCCGATGAGCCCGTCGGAAGTTCGCGGCCATGAAAGTGCTCGAGCCGGTATACGATGCCCACTTGTCCAGCCTCACCGAAATGCTGGATGCGTTGGCTGTCTCCAGCGACCCGTGCCAGTTTCTGCCGGGCTTGCTTGCCCGCACGGGCGCTGCCGTTCGGCGCGCCTATCTTGAGATTGCCACCGAAGGTTGTGCGTTCCCCGGCTTTCGCATCAAACGGCTGGTCATGCCGCATCGTGGCATGGTCGCCGCGCTCGCCAATCAGGTGTGCGAAGGAGGCATCGTTCCCGAACTGACACGCGTGCCTTCCGCCAAGGTCGCCCGGGAGCTGAATCTCCTGGGCGATCCCGGTTTGCCCCCAGTTCTGCGAGGCTATCGTTCACTGCTCGCCATGCCCATCCACAATGGTCCCGGCAATTTCGACTGGATACTCGTTTTCGATCCCGATCCCGACGGCTTCGCACCCGACGACATCGAGGAAAACCTGCTCCGCACCCGCCTGGTTGCCATGACCGTCGATAGCCTGCGCGTGTCGCAACAACTCTGCTCGGCCAACCTCGCCATCGAACGGGAACTACACGAAATCGCCGAAATCCAGCGAACGCTCCTGCCGCAGGAAATCCCCGATATTCCGGGCCTGAAGATCGCCGTCAGCTACAACCCCGCGTCCAACGCCGGCGGAGACTTCTACGACATCATCCCCCTCGGTCGCCGTCCGGGACACCCCGAGTGCGAAGGCGACCAGCGGTGGGCCATTCTCATCGGCGACGTCGCGGGACACGGCCCGGCTTCCGCGGTGGTGATGGCCATGCTGCATGCCATCGTGCATGCGTTTCCGCACTCGCCCACCGACCCGGCGCAGGTGCTGGGATATGCCAACCGCCACCTCTGGCACAAACGCATGAACGGCACCTTTGTCACCGCACTGCTCGGATTCTATGATCCGCCATCACGCAGGCTCGCCTTTTCCAGGGCGGGACATCCGCCGGCCATTCTCACAACCTGGGACGCACAACCCGTACACCAGCACCTCGATGCAATCGGCGACCTGCCGCTTGGGGTCGACCCGGACCTGACATTCTCATGCGCCGAAATCCGCCTGGAGCCCGGCCAGACGCTGACGCTCTACACCGATGGCATCGTCGAAGCCCAGAACGCGGCGGACAAGTTCCTCGACGTTCCCGGAGTGGAACTGGCCATCGGTGGCGGAGAAGGCGACGCCGACCGAATCGTCGCCTCAATCATGTCCACGCTTGAATGGCACACGCGCCAGGGCCCGGCCGGCGACGATCAGACCATCATGGTGCTCAAGAGCCTCTGAACCGGGCCGCCGCAGGGATCGATCCGCTCAAAGCCGTCAGCCGCCTCTTCCAATTCCCCCGCGCCTGACGACAATCCTCCATGCCATGACCATGCGCCAACAAGAGCATCCCCGCGAGCTCGGCACGCAGCGCGGATTGGCCCCGCCCGTCCTGATCTGGCTGGCCATTCAGTTTGGCGCGCTGCTTCTGGCCGGTTTGCAGGTTCCTCTGGCCGACAAGTTCCCCCGTCCCATCGAGCGACAGGCCATCCAGGAGATGCTCGTGGTTCAGATCGCGTTCTCCGCAATGCTCTTTCCTCTGCTGCTTGACGGACCCTGGGCCACGCTGGCGGCCATTGCCGCGGCCTGGCCGATGCTGGCCCTGGCAGGCGTTCTGTCGGTACGACCCGCGGCGGACCTGATGCGCGCCGCGCTGTTTCTGTCGCTCTGGCTGGCGATGCTGGGCGTGTGGCGGTGGATTCTGCACGCGCCGCGGGCGCGGCTGGTCGGTTGTGCTGTGGCCACGACCCTGAGCGTCGGCGGAGTCCTCCTGGCCTATGCCCAGATCGAGTTCGATGTGTCGGCTGTTACGACCTGGGAGCAGGCTCGATTGGCCGGCCCGATCCGCGCCGCCTTGCTTGTCGTCGAGTCCTGGGATTGGAATGGCTGGAGCTGGCTTGTGTATGCCATGGGAGCCACACTGGCGAGCGCGGGTGCAAAAATCCTGATGCCGAGAATCGCCATCGCGACTTACGCGCGACGAACCGGCAACTGAATCGTCCATTCGTGCGGATATGTCCACAAATCCGATCTCTTGGCACCCATCGCAGGTTGTGCCTTTGCGGAACTCACTCCAGCGACCTTTGAACCATTCCGAAGACAATCCCAAGCTACAGAAACCCACTCCCCGGGATCGCGCAACTCCGCGGCGTCCAGGCGACGTTATAGGCCGGGCATCAACCGCCGGCCGGGCGCGACGACAAGAATTGCAGGGCCTTGCGGGCGCTGGCTCGCACCTGCTCGTCGGGATCGCCGAGCGCGGATTCCAGCGCAGTCCGGGCGGGGGCGGCGCTTTCTCCCATCTCCTGGAGCAGCCGTGCGGCCCGGCGGCGCAACGCCGTACTCTCCGATGGCGCCAACCCCCGGCCGATCTCCCCGGCGGCGGACCGTCCCATGCCACGCAGCGTGTTCACCGCGGCATCAGGAACATATCTGCCCTTGTCGCCCAGCAGACACACCAGTGGACCGGCCGCAACGGCCGCATCGGCTTCGATACGCCCAAGGGAAGTGGCCGCACAGAACCGAACCTCCTCGTTCTCGTCCGCCAGCGCGCCCAGCAGCAGGGGCGTGGCCGCGACAGCCGGCGGACCGAGAATGCCGATGTCCGTCGCGGCCTTGCGGCGCGCCTCGACAGACCTGTCCCGCAGACGCGATCGAAGCGCCGACAGCCAGACGTCGCCGCGCGGATCGATTCGCAAGGTCGCGCAGCGCGCCTCCCAGGCGGCCAGATCGTCCGCTTTCTCGTAGCCGCCACGCAGCATGTCCAAGAGGCGGGGAATGGCGGGAGCGGCGGCCGGGCCGATGTCGCCAAGAGCCATCACCGCGCTGCGGCGGACGAAGGGGTCGTTGTCGCCGGTGGCTGCAATGAGCAGTGCGATCACGCGGGGCGATGCTTCGCGGCGGCATCCCAGCGCGCGGGCCGCGTGCATGCGCGCCCATGGCGTCGGGGCGTCCAGCGCCTGCAGCAGCGAGTCGACCGACTCCTCCTCCAGCGCCCCCGGGCGACTGGACGGCGGTTGCCCGCCGCCGGGAACCTCCAGCCGCCTGTGCGGATCACGCAGCGAAACGCGAACGAAACCGATCTCGGGCTTCCTGGGCCGAACGTGACAGCCCACGACGACGTCCTCCCCGTCCAGCAGCCTCCGGCAGCTCTCCACCAGTTCCGGCAACCCGCCGCTGAACGCACATTCAAAGTCGAACTGCGCTTGGGTGTAGCCGATTCGCCACCATCCACCATCCCGTTCCCAGTTGGCCACGTGCCAGTGACCGGCCAGGAACACCATCTGGCGCCCATAGGGATCCGGGCCCATCAGCACCGCCAGATCGCCCTCGCGTGCACGCCGCAGCGCGTCGGGAACCCTGTCGCCGAGGCGGATGAGGTGTT
>CAYSSA010000042.1:10133-11416 GCA_964433485.1 uncultured Tepidisphaeraceae bacterium
CTGCACGAGGCGGAATCGAACCGCGCCCCGCTCAATGTCCAGACGCTCGACCCGAAAAACACCAACGGTGCGAAACTCCAGCAGCAGCCGCGGCAGTGTCAACTTCTCCGCCGGCATGTCGATGTACGCCGACACAGCCAGTGACGGCGCCAACAGGACAAGCCATGCGATCCAGCGGATAGAACTTGGACAGAACATGCGAATACTCCGTAGGGCAACGGACATGCACGTCCGGTCATTATATCGGTTTGCGTTGACCAATGGCGTCCGGCGTCTTTTCGGCCGATGGCTCGCTCGCAGATCACCCCGGTAAACCGCGGAAACACAGCCGTGGACCATTCGTCACCGGGCCGCTAGAATCGCCGGCATTCGTGGCCAATTCCGAGGAAAAAACCTCCGCAGGCGCGTCGGTTCAGCTTGTGGCCGTGGGCGTAAAGCCGCGCTGGGGCCCCAAAGCCTGGTTCTGGTTTCTGTTCAACAACATACTGGGCTGGATCTTCATTCTCGCCGCCGGTCCGGTGGGCGTCGTGGTGCCCGGACCGGGCGGGTTGCCGCTGTTTCTCATTGGCTTTGCCATGATCACGCTCCCCGGCAAGCGCATGCTGACCTCGCGCGCCTTGCGGGGAACGCCCATCAATCCCAACGCCAAACTCTATCGCTGGGCCGTGGCAGTTATCGCGATTTTGGGCCCCGCCGGATTGTTTTCCTGGGTCTCCTGGCTGATCGGGCGGCGACCAGACCGCTGGTATCTGCTGGATCGGGAGATGTGGTCGGAACTCCTCTGGAAGCACGCGCCATGGCAGTTGCTGTTGTTCATCATCTATCTGTCGCTGGTGGTGCTGATCTGGGTTTTCGCATTCCGCGGCATCGCCGTGATCAACCTGGGCATTTCGCTGATCCCGCGCATTCGCCGCAAGGCCCGACCTTGGCTGCGCCGTAAAGGCTTCGACCTCCTGCCCCCGCGCCGTCGCAAGCGACTCACCCACAAGGGCGCGGCGGCCGACGAGGGCATACTCGAGATCGACGATCGTTACCAGAAAGGAGCCCTACGCCTTTGGGATCGCCTGCGATCCTGGCTCAAGCACATCGCTGGCGCCATCGTGCTGGCCGTGGCAGTCTTTCTATTTGTCCGCCTGCGATGAAGACGATCCCCAAACCCGGTTCGAACGAGATTGGGTTCCGGGGGCGAAGTTCGGCAATCCGCCCAGCACCGCGTGGATGAAGTCGCGGTTGGTGGCCATGCCTTCGGCGTGCTCGATTCCCTCCTGCGGTTTCAGCCACAG
>CAYSSA010000042.1:11450-15438 GCA_964433485.1 uncultured Tepidisphaeraceae bacterium
GATTGGCAACCGGATCAGCCCCGCTCCAAGGCGCCACGTACCCATGCAGCGTCAGGGGCAAGGTCGGGCAATCCCAGTGCCAAACCAGCGGACCAAGGACAACATCCAATCCGAGTTCCTCTTTCATCTCGCGAACCGCCGCCACCGCCGTCGGCTCGCCGAGTTCCACCGATCCGCCGGGGAAACATACCTTCCCGCCAGCACGTAAGTGCTTTGCACGACGTATCATAAGGAGACGGCCATCCTCGCGGTAAACGGCGACAACGACCCCGTGCACCCGTCCATCGGGCTGAACTGGTCCCAGATGCGGAGCGGCATTCGAATCGGTCATGGCGACTCCCTGACGACAAACCGCAGATTGCCTGCAACTAACCGAGTGCTTTGGCGGTAGATACAGGCGGCCGACGGCTAATGCAACCCCGTCGGAACACGGATTATGGCCATTGGATCGATCAAACGCTGGCAATGGATTGTCATCTCGATCCTGATCGGATTGCTCATTGGGTATGTCCGGAACGGGATGACCGAGGATCCGATCGGCGACTTCCGCCACCATCTCACTCTCCCGGAGTTTGAGAGCGAGATCGTCACAAAATACACGGTGGCAGGCGGGCAACAGAAGTTCAAGCTGCATGGGCTAAGCGTGGAACTTCTGCCGGACACTAGAGATACGGCAAAAAAACAGACCAGTGATGTCAGCCGGGAAGGCAAATACGCAACCTTGATTCTGCCCGGCCACGGCTACACGGACGGACAAAAGGTGCGGATTTCGGGCAGTCAGTATTCCCATTACAACGGGGAGTTCACGGTATCCAATGCCACACCCAACGGTTTTCGCATCGAAGTAGGCGAAAAGGCCCCTAACAAGCCCGGAATGCTCACAGTGACCGCGCCTCAGCGAATGGTGTATGTGGTCAAAGGCTATCTGCGATCATTCCAGCCGATGAAGGAAGTCAAGAAGAATGATCGGGTTGTCCAGAAGTTCGTGAAGGACGGCAAGACGGCGACGGTCACACTGGCCAACCACGGCTATACCGTTGGGCAGAGGATCACGCTTTACTGGCCGAAAGAAAGCAAGAATCGGCAATACAACAGCGACAACTACGTGGTGCGTGAGGTCACAGCGGACACATTCAAGGTCAATGTGCCGGCCGAGATGCCCGACCAACCCGATGGAGAGCTCAGAACCTGCCTGTTGACACAGGCTTACGAGTTGATTCCATCCAGCATGGTTCTGAACTACGGCCCATACAAACCCGTATTGAAGACGCCATCGCCGACGGTGACGTACAGGCCCTCGACGATGCAGCGGTTGTTCGAGAAACTCGGGATCAAGCAGCCGGATGCCAAGGATTCGATTCTGGACTATCTGGCGACGATGCAATCCGCGACCGGAAACACTTTCCAGTATCACTGGTGGACCCAGCCGAAGGTGCGCATCGCCGTGTGGACACTGGGCAGTTTCGTCTGCTTCGGGCTGATCTTCCCGACGCTGGTGAACATTATGGTCTTCGGCACGCCGCTCCGTCCCAAGGAGGAAAAAGGGCAGAGCCTGCGGGGCGTCAAGACCAGCACCGAAAAGGCCAAGGGACCGGCTTCCAAGGTTACGCAGGAGGACATGGATCAGCTCAAGGCGCTGGAGGCCGAACTGGAAAAGAAGCTGGCCGGCAACACGGTGACGGATGCCAGGCCCGCGCCTCCGGCAGATTTCGACGATGTGTCGCTGGAAAAAGCCCCGCCGAAGCTGTCGGACAAGGCCGCCGAGCCCATTATTGCCGTTCCGCAGACCCAGGAGCAACATGAGTATGCGCGGCGGACGGGGGATTTCTATCCGGTGGAGCGCCCGAAGCAAGCCAGGGACAAGGAAAAACCCGACACCAAGCCGACCGGCGATTAGCCGGTCCAGAGGGCGGCCGCTCTTATAGTCGTCGCGAAGTTTTATACACCCAGGTCGCTTGAAGCGACCCAGCCTACAGGTATAGTCGCATTGGTGAGTGCATCGTTCTGCACCGATTCCTGCAAAAGGAGGTGCGCCGATGACAATGCAATGGCTCGTTCAGTGGTGGAACCTCATCTTCGTCCTGCCCGCGATGCTCGCACTGCTCTATATGGGCCTGTGTGTCTTCACGGGCATCGGTGGCGGCGGCGACAGCGACGCGGATCTCAGCACTGACGCCGACATGGATGCGGATGCGGACATGGATGCCGATACAGATGCCGACACAGACGCCGATCACGATGCCGACGCTTCGCACGAGACCGCGCCCTCGGCCTCGGCCTCCGTGCTGAGTTGGCTCGGCGCCGGCAAGATACCCATCAGCCTGCTCTTTGGCGTGTTGCTGTTGTGCTGGGGCATCATCGGCTTCAGCGCCAACGCCATTCTGCGGCCGCCCGAGACGCGGGACTGGAAGCAGGCGGCGGCGCCGCCGATCTCGATTCCGTTGGCGGCGGTCGGCGCGGTGCTGGCCACTTCGGGCCTGTCGAGGTTGCTGGCAAGGTTCGTGCCGTTGCGCGAGACCTCCGCCCGCCGCCGGCACGAGTTGCTCGGTTTGGTGGGCGAGGTGGTCCTGCCCATCGGGCCGGATTTCGGCATGGCTGCCGTCCGCGCCGCCGGCGGCGAGCCGTATCAGGTGACGTGCCGGGTGGACCCCGGCGCGCCCCGCATCGAAAAAGGCGAGCGAGTCAGACTCATCGGATACAACGCCCGGCAGCGGATGTTCCTCGTTGTTCCCGAACCGCCGCCGAAGCAGTAAAGGCCATTTGCCCAAGGGAGGATTGTCATGGTCGTTTTCTTCATGTTCATCGTCGGCGCCGTCATGGCCGTCGGCCCCTGGTTCGTCCCGGATGCGGACCTTCCGCGGACGGCGAAGATCATCATCTCCAGCGCCGGCGGCATTGTCGCGCTGCTGGCGGCCATCGCCTCGCTGATCTCCAAGTTCTACCGCAAGGCGTCGGCCAACATGGCGTTCGTCCGCACGGGCATGGGCGGCGCCCAGGTCATCAAGGACGGCGGCATGCTGGTGTTCCCGGTGGTCCACCAGGTCATCCCCGTGTCCCTGGAGACCATGCGGCTGAATGTCGAACGCCGCGGCCCGCACGCCCTGATCACCAAGGACAACCTGCGCGTCGATTTGTCCGCCGAATTCTATATCAAGGTGCAGGCCAACACCGACGACATCCTGCAGGCCGCCCGCTCGCTCGGCGGGCGCAACGTGCAGTCGCAGGCCGTCAGCGAACTGGTGCAGGAGAAACTCGTCAGCGCCCTGCGGACGGTTGCGGCGACCAAGGACCTGGTCGAACTGCACGCCAAGCGCGATGAGTTCGCCAGCGCCGTGCAGGCCATCGTCACACACGACCTCGCCAGCAACGGGTTGACGCTGGAATCCGTCACCATTTCCAGCCTCGACCAGACCGACCCGACCCAGCTTCAGGCACAGAACGTCTTTGACGCCCAGGGGCTGCGAAAAATCGCCGAAATCACCCAGAAAGCTCGCATCGAGCGCAACGAAATCGAGCGCGAGGCCGAGCAGGCCGTGGTGGGCAAGAACGTCTCCACGCGCAAAAAGGTGCTGGACATGGAGCGCGACCAGGCCGAATTCGAGGCCGAGCAGAAAATGAAGGTGGCCAATGTCCGCGCCGCCCGCGAGCGCGAGGTGGCCGAATTCAAAATCAGCCAGGACGAGTCCGTGGCACGTCGCGACATCGAGAAGATGAAATCCATCGAGACCGCCGAGGTCGAGCGCACGCTGGCCGTCGAACAGGCCCAGATCGCCAAGAAGATCGCCCTTGTCACGAAGTTGCGCGAGCAGGAAACGGCCGAAATTCAGAAGAAACAGACCGTGGACGTCGCCGAACGGGCCAAGGAAGTGGCCGTGGCCCAGAAAGAACAGGAGCGCGCCGCCGCCCAGGCGGCTATGCTGGCGGCCGAAGCCGAGCGCGAACAGGCCAAGCAGCAGGTGCTGACCGTGCAGGTGACGGCCGAGGCGGC
>CAYSSA010000042.1:15457-21330 GCA_964433485.1 uncultured Tepidisphaeraceae bacterium
GAAGCTCATCGCCGCCAAGCAGGTCATCGCCGAAAACAAGATTCGCCAGGAAACCGGCGCCGATGTCGTGGCCTACTCCAAGGTCAAGGAAGCCGAAGGCGAGCGCAAGGCCGCCGACCTGCAATACGAGGCCAAGCTGCGGCTGGCCGAGGGCGACTCGCAGTCGAGCATCAAGCGTGCCGAGGGCGAGAAAGCCCTCAAGATGGTCGATGTCACCGTCGAACGAGAGAGGGTGAACGTCGAGCAGGCTCGCGTTGAGGTCGAGCGGCAGAGCCTGGCCAACAAGCAGGAGTTCGAGGAAGCCGCGCTGAAGTTCGAGCTCGAGAAACTGCGAATCATGGCCGAACGCGACGCCCGTATCCAGGCGGCCCAGGCGATGGGCCAGATGCTGGCCAAGGCCAACATGCAGATCTTCGGCGACCCCGACACCATGGCCAGGATGTCCGAGCGCTTCATGCGGGCCGCCAGCTACGGCAAGGCGGCCGAGGGACTGGTGAGCAACCTGACGCCGGAGGTCAAGGAGTTGCTCTCCCGTTTCGGCATTCAATTGACCGGTGAGAAGCCGGCGGCCGAAAAGCCTGTTGCGGCGATTGAGCAGGCCGAAGCGGCAAAGCCGGCGGAGACCAAGAAACGTGGATAGTGTCCGAATGACGACATCCGGATGTTTAAGGGACGAATGCCTTTGACAATCGCAACACCCGCTTTTGACATTCGTCATTCGGATTTCGGTATTCGGATTTCATCCAACAGAGGTGACGATGTCGTGGACACTGCGAGACGATCTCGAACTCTTCGGTATAACGCTGCCCGAGAAGTCCGCCATCGACAACTGGGCCGCCAGGCTAAAGGGCAATCCCTGCACCAACAGCCTCGCTGTGGTCGTGCTCTCGGCCCTGGCATTCTACAAGGCCGAGAAGGGCCACAACCCCAAAGTCAACGACCTCTACGATGCGCTGGTGTACACCTCGACATGCATTTCCGTAGGCTATGCCGATATCTTCCCCCGTACATCCGCCGGTAAACTCATTGGCAGCGCCCTGATGACCCTCGGCCCGGCCCTGGCCGCCAAGACCCTCGACGGCCCCGCACCAAAGCTCGCTGACGTCACCCAGGCCGAAATCCTGGCCACACTCAGGCAGATACTCGCCAAGCTCGAGAAGGAACCGGAGCCCGCCGCATGAGGCCGTCCCGTCTCCGCTTGGTCTCGGGACTCCGGCCCGAGGCCGCAATGCTCCACGACACCAGTTCCCACTCCCATCAGCCGAGGCGCAGCGCGACACATCCGACAGGTACTCGACACCTGAGGCGGCGACAACGAGCTCCGCAAGCGGGATACCGGTATCGGGCGGTCATCGGCAGAGCTTGGCGGCGATGCCGGCAACGTGGCGACCCTGGAAACGAGCCTGCGCCAGCTCCTTGGCGCTCGGTTGGCGCGAGCCGTCGGCGCCGGCGATCGTCGCCGCGCCCCAGGGCGAGCCGCCCTTGACCTCGCTCACGTCGGCCAGTTCGGGACAGGCGTACGGCAGTCCAACGTACACCATGCCGTGGTGCATCAGCGTCGTGACGAAGCTGATGATCGTGCTCTCGTTGCCACCTCCCGTACCGGTGCTCGTGAAAACACTGCCCACTTTCCCCACCAGCGCGCCCTTCGCCCACAGCCCGCCCGTCTGGTCGAGGAAGTTGCGCATCTGGGCGGCCATGTTTCCGAAGCGGGTGGGCGTGCCGAAGATAATTGCATCATAATCGCCAAGTTCCGCGGGCGTTGCCACCGGGGCGGCCTGGTCCAGCTTCGCGCCGTACTTCTTCGCCACCTCGGGCGGCATCGTCTCGGGAACTCGCTTGACGGCTACCTCAACGCCGTCGACCGATCGGGCACCCTCCGCAATGGCCGACGCGAGCGTCTCCACATGACCATAGGTGGAATAATAAAGAACCAGAATCTTGGGCATGAAATTCTCCTTCAATCAGTAGAAAACCATGGGAATGATAGGACCCGGCCGTGCCGATCCGCTGTACTTTGAGTAAAAGGGGCGCTTTGGCACCGATACAGGCCACTTTCGAGGGGGGATTATGCGGGGACGCACCGCGGGCTCCACGGCTTGCGTCCGCCTTGCAAGCCAAACCGGCGGCGGTATCATTCGCCGCACGTTTCGCATACCAGATAAGTGGGCAACGGGCAACGAAAAGGAAAGGAGCCAGATCATGGCACAAAAAGACCAGATTAACATCGCACTGATCGGACAGGGCTTCATGGGCCGGACGCACTCCAACGGCTGGGGGCAGGTCTCCCGGTTCTTCAAGACACCGGTGAAGGCGGTCATGCACAGCGTGTTCGGACTGGAGGCAGAGAATCCCGCCGCCATGGCTGCCCGCTGGGGCTGGCAGAACTCGTCGACCGACTGGCAGTCGCTGGTGAAGTCGCCCGAGATCGATCTGGTCGACGTCGTCACGCCGAATTTCATGCACGCTCCGCCGGCCAAGGCGGCGATTGCGGCGGGCAAGGCTGTGGCTTCCGAAAAGCCAATCGCGGGAACATTGGACGAGGCCCGTGAGATGGCCGAGGCCGCCAAGAAAGCCAAGGTCAAGACGTTCGTCTGGTACAACTATCGCCGCGTGCCGGCTGTGGCTCTGGCGTACAAGCTGGTCAAGCAGGGCGCGATCGGCGAGATCCGCCATGTCCGGGCCAAGTACCTCCAGGACTGGGCGGATGACAACGTGCCGCTGGTGTGGCGGTTTGACAAAAAGCTGGCCGGCTCGGGCGCCCACGGCGACCTCAACGCCCACATCATCGACATGGTTCGATTTGTCACGGGATCGGAAGTGACCGAGATCACCGGCGCCATCGCCGAGACCTTCATCAAGGAACGGAAACTGATGACGGGTGTGGCGGCCGGCGGCATTGCCGCGGGCGTTAAGGCCGACAAGGCTGCCATGGGCAAGGTGACCGTGGACGACGCGGTGCTGTTCCTGACCCGCTTCAACAACGGGGCGATCGGCAGTTTCGAGGCCGCCCGTCAGGCCACCGGCAACCAGAACCGCAACGGCTGGGAGATCAACGGCTCCAAGGGCGCGATCAAGTTCGACTTCGAGGACATGAACTACCTGGAGTTTTACGACGCCACCCGCCCGCGCGAGGTGCAGGGCTGGACCAAGATCATGTGTACCCACGGCGGCAGCCATCCCTACGTCGAGAACTGGTGGCCCGACGCGCACATCCTGGGCTATGAACACAGCTTCGTGAACCAGGCATTCGACATCCTGCAGGTACTGGCCGGCAAGGAGCCGACGGTGCCGATTCCTGACTTCTACGATGCCTATCAGACACAGCGCGTGCTGGAAGCGGTCATGGTCAGCGCCAAGGAGAAGAAGGCGATCAAGATGAGCGAAGTGAAGTAGCGCATCAGACACAGGGATTATCTAGGCAAGCGGCCGCGCCGTTGCGCGGCCGCTTGTTTTGCTCAACCGGCGCCTACGCGCCTTCAGCCCTGTCCCCCGTCCGTATCGCCCCATTCATTTTCCCGCCTCCTCCTCGATCGTCTGAAAGTACTTCTTCTGCACTTCCTGGGCGCGGCGATCGGCGCGGGAGTCATCCACATCGCCGCCTTCGTTGGCTTTTCCGGCTTTGACAACCTCCGCTAATTGCAGCTTGGCCTGACCGGGATTCACCGACTTGTCCTTGACAAAGACGCTGGCCAGGTGCTGGCCCTTCTCATTGACCTGGGAGGGGGATCGCTCCTTTTTGACGCCGAAGGCGGCCACGGACTTCTCCTGCTCGCCGCCGAATCCGGGCGGGGGCCCGCCGCCGTTGCCGGGCTGGCCGCCACCGGGCTGGACACCGGGCTTCCAATCCTGGCCCTGGCCTTGTCCCTGCCCCTGGCCACCATTGCACTGGGCCATCTGCTGTTGAAGGCCCTGCTGGGCGTTCTGGGCATTCTTGAGATCCTGCTGCATTTGCTGCATTTGTTGCAACTGCTGCTGCATCTGCTGCATGCCCTGGGCCATCTGCTGCCCGGCCTGGCCTCCCTGCTGGCCGCCGGGATTCCGGCATGCCTGCTGCATGCCCTGGGCCATCTGCTGCGCGCCCTGGGCCATCTGCTGGGCCTGGGCCTGGGCGTTGGCCGCCTGACGGGCCTGCTGCATGGCCTGCTGCATGGCCTGCTGCATTTGCTGAATCTGCTGCTGACCCATGCCCTGCTGCTGCATCTGCTGGGCCAACTGCTGCTGCATCTGCTGTTGCATCTGCTGCAACTGCTGCTGGGCCTGCTGGTTTCCCTGGGCGGCCTGCTGCATGAGGTTCTGAACCTGTTGAATCTGCTGCTGGTTCACCCCCATCTGCTTGAGCTGGTCCTGGAGTTTCTGCATGGCGCGGGGATCGTTGGCAACGGCCTGGAGCGCCTTGGCCAGGTCGTCCATCTGCCTGGCCGCGTCTTCCTTGCCCTTCTGGTCCAGTTCCTTGAACTGCTCGGAGAGCCTTTTCAGCTCATCGAGCGATTCCTGCAGGTCGCCCTCCTTCAACCCGCGCGCTACCTTGGCCACCGGGCCTTCGGCTTCCACCGCCGGATTGTTCATGGACCTGAGCAGTTGCGATGTTTTCTGCGCATCGGCAAACTGCTTCATTTCGGCTATATGATTTCGCATGGCCTCGTCGGCCTTGCCCATGGCATCCATCACTCGGCGGTCGGCGGCTTCGATATCGGGCACGGGACTCTTGAGAAACTCATCGAGCTGCCGTTTGGCCAGCTGCACTTTCTCAGATTCGCGCACCACCTTGGGAAGTTGCTCGATGCGAACGATCGCCTCGCGGACCTTCTGTTCGTTAAGGGCAACAGCGGCTTGCTGGGCCTGCTTCGCTTCCATCGCCTTTTTCCTGCCGAACAGGTCGAGCGTGTCAGGTATTGCCCAATGGGCCAGCAGCGCCAACGCAAACGCCCCCGCGCTCCAATAACCTGTTTTCGGGAACGTCAGAGGAAACCGACCGGATAAACGCACGCCCTCGGCCGTCCGCTCGGCATCCAGTACGACCGCGCGAGCAAATGGGTCCGACGAGCCGCCAACGCTCAAGGCGGTGCTGAACTTTTCCTTCAAACCCAGCCGTTCGTCCAACGCCACAGCGGCGGATGAAGCGCTGGGCGCGCGAATGAACGCCATGACCCCCGCCGCAATGACAACGGTGACCAGGCCCACCCAGACTAGCCCGCCCGGAATGGACAGGTGCAGCAGTTTCTGCGACAGGATCACAAGCAACATCAAGACCGCCAGCACAAACGCCGCCATGGCCAGCCACTCGATGTAGACGGCCAGAGTCAATCGACGCCGCACCGCCGCCACCAGGGAATCGACTCGGCTCATAACGCCTCCTGTCGCAAGTGATTGATCCACAACATCATAGCATTGCGCATGCCAAGGCCGCCAGTGGAATGCGCCCAGACTTTGGAAGCGCCGGACCGGCAATAGTTTCGACCAATACCCGGAAAAAGATGTTCACGTCGCGGCGTCGGTTCCGGTCGACGGCCGCGCTTCCACCGGGGTGCCCGGCGTGCTCTGGGCCGCTGGAAGCCAGACACTGACCGTCGTGCCCTTTCCGGGAGCGGACTCAATTCCGATCCTGCCGCCGCAATCGGACACCACGCCCTTG
The DNA here is from genome assembly GCA_964433485.1 of uncultured Tepidisphaeraceae bacterium. Classification (GTDB taxonomy): domain Bacteria; phylum Planctomycetota; class Phycisphaerae; order Tepidisphaerales; family Tepidisphaeraceae; genus JANYKD01. The sequence goes on from CAYSSA010000042.1 coordinate 21,093, forward strand.
ACCACCCACAATCCCAAACCCGTGCCTCGCTCCGGTTTGGTTGTGAAAAAGGCGTCGAAGGCATGGTCCCGCGTCGCCTCATCCATTCCCACGCCGTCATCGGTAATCCGCAAGCGGACGTATTGCCTGCCCGACACCGTGTCGCCCGGCATCGCCTCGTTGGGCGCGGCGCGCTCAACTTCCAATCGAATGCTGCCTCCGGCGGGCATGGCGTTGGCCGAGTTCAGAACCAGATTGA
>CAYSSA010000042.1:21344-23120 GCA_964433485.1 uncultured Tepidisphaeraceae bacterium
GCCCCGTGTCCGCCATCACCATCGGGGCTTCGCCACGAGACATCATCTCCACGGCGACATTGCCGGGAACCAACCTGCGCAGCATCGGTAGCATCTCCTGCATGGCCCGGTCCAGATTCACCAGTTTGGGCCGGCCGGCCGGCATGCGGGCAAAGGCCAGAAGCCGCCTGACCAGATCAGCGCCTCGCTGGGAGGCCTTCTGTATTTCCGCCAGGCGCTCGGCCACATTGTTATCGGCCGGCAGATGCTGGCTGATCGAATCAGCATATCCCATGATAATGGACAGCAGGTTGTTGAAATCGTGAGCCACCGCCCTGGCCAGTCGCCCCACGGCCTCCAACTGGCCGGACCATCGCAATCGCTCCTCGGCATCCCGACGGGTGGTGACGTCCGTCACCACGATCAATCGTCCCTGCCGATCGCCATGGTTCGTCGCCACTACGCTCACCATCGCCCATAAATCCGAACCGTCCGACCGCCTGAACAGAACGTCCCGTCCCACTCTGCCCTCGGTCGATCCGGCCGACGACAGCAGTTCCCGCCATGCCGATAAATGGTCTGGCGCCACGAGCAATTCGGTGTCCATCGATTCCAGTTGCGGCAGAGTTCTGCCGAGCATGCGCGACATGGTGGGGTTCAGAAAGGTCGTGCGTCCGGAGGCGTCGAGCAGCCAGATTCCCTCGGCCGCCGCCTCCACCAGCATGCGGAATCGCGTTTCACTGCCGCGAAGCGCCTCGTGGGTGCGTTGCAGTGCCCGCAGCCGGGCATAGACCAGCACATACAACAACGCCGCCGTAATGGCGACATACAACCACCCCTTCACCATCGCCACGCGCGTCAGGAAGCGCGCATCGGCGGCCGGCCAGATCCACAGCAGCGCCCGGTCGGTCAGGAGGATCCACAAAAAAGCAACGATTGCATACGCCAGCGTGATCAGAAACGCCGAACGGTGTGGCCGGACCTCGTCGAGATGGATGCTCCAGGCCATAGACTCAAAGTGGAATTATACCCGCAATCCGCGACCTCGTGCCATAGGGGCGCCGAGGCGGGACAGCCGCCGGACCGACGGTTATACTTTCTCATCGTTTGACCGGTTAAGCGTTGATCAAATTTTGGAGCAACCGATGCGACTCACACCCACGCCGCTTTGGCTCGCCGCAGGCCTGTTTGGCATTGCCCCGCTTGTTTTTGCAGCGCACTCAGCCCCGGCCGACTGGCCTGAATTCCGCGGTCCGCGAGGAGACGGTCATGTCTCCGCTCCTGGCGATACCCGAATGATCGGGCTGCCCCTCCGCTGGAGCGAATCGGAAAACATCAAGTGGAAGACGGCGATCCCTCACAAGGGCTGGTCCACTCCCGTGGTCATGGACGGTCAAATCTGGTTGACCACGGCCACGCCCGACGGACGGAGTTACTTTGCCATCTGTGTCGAGGCCGAGACAGGGAAGATTGTCTTCAACGAGAAGCTCTTTGGCACCGACAACCCCGAACCGCTGGGCAACAATGTCAACTGCTATGCCACGCCGTCGCCGGTCATTGAAGCCGGACGTGTGTACGTCCACTTCGGGTGCTACGGAACCGCCTGCCTCGACACGGCCACAAAGAAGGTGGTCTGGCAGCGACAGGATCTGCCCTGCCGACATTTCCGCGGCCCCGCGTCGTCGCTGATCCTGTTCGAGAACCTGCTGATTCTCACCATGGATGGCGCCGACGTTCAATACCTCATCGCTCTGGACAAACAGACCGGCAAGACCGTCTGGAAGACCGACCGTTCGG
>CAYSSA010000043.1:0-3748 GCA_964433485.1 uncultured Tepidisphaeraceae bacterium
GCAGGCGACCAACCACAACCCGGAATCGAGTACTCTCCCATGTCTTCCCGACACTCCCACACGTTCGACCTGATCGTCATCGGCGGCGGTCCCGCAGGGTATGCCGCTGCCATCCGCGCCGGCCAGCTTGGCATGCGAGTCTTCTGTGTCGAGAAGGAAAATCTCGGCGGCACGTGCCTGAACTGGGGCTGCATTCCCACCAAGGCGCTCCTGGAAGACGGCTCCTTCATCCGCAAACTCCGCCACAACGCCCCGGAACACGGTGTATTGGCGGACAACATCCGCATCGACTTCAGAAAGATCATCCACCGCTCGCGCGGCATCACCGTCAAACTCCAGCGCGGCATCGGCTCGCTCTTCGCCAAGTACAACGTCAAGCACGAGATCGGCGCCGGACAGATTGTCGCCCCGCACAAGGTGAAGATCACCGGATCATCCGGGATCAGGGAGATATCCGCCCAGAGCATCCTCATCGCCACCGGCGCCCGCGCCACACCCCTGCCGTTCGCTCCGTTTGACGGCGAAAAGATCATCTCCGCGCGGGAAGCGATGACGCCGGCGAAACAACCCGGGCGGCTGGCCATTATCGGCGCCGGCGCCATCGGCTGCGAGTTCGCCGATTTCTACGAGTCCATCGGCACGGAAGTCTCCATCATCGAGATGCTCCCCCACCTCCTGCCCAACGAGGATGAGGATGTGTCAATGCTCCTGGAACGGGCGTTTACCAAGCGGGGCATCAAGCTCTTTCTCAAGACCCGCACTGACAAGATCGAAAAGACCGACGATGGCGTGCGAATCTCGCTCAGCGGCGACGCACTGACCACCATCGACGCCGACGCAGTGCTGGTGGCCGTGGGTGTCACGGGCAACGTGGAGAACCTGGCCGCGCCGTCCCTCAAGCTCGAGATTATGAAGAATCGCGTGAAAGTGTCCCCGGACTATCGAACAACGGTGGCCGACATCTATGCGGTGGGCGACTGCATCGCGTTTGACTGGCCGGCGGGACATCCTGGCGAAGGACTGCGACACCCGGACCTTGCCCATGTGGCACATCACGAGGCCGTCGCCGTCGTCGAGCGGCTCGCCGGGCATGAGCCTCACCCCATCGACTATGCCCACATCCCGGGCTGCACCTACACCCATCCGCAGGTGGCGTCGATGGGGCCTTCGGAAAAGCGGTTGCGCGACCAGGGTCGCCAGATTCGCGTGGGCAAGTTCCCCTTCTCGGCGTCCGGCCGGGCGCTGGCCGCCGCCGAAACCGATGGCTTTGTCAAGCTCATCTTCGACGCGAAGTACGGAGAACTGCTCGCCGTCCACATGATTGGTGAGAACGTTACGGAGATGCTGTCTGAACTCGTGCTGGCTCGCAATCTTGAAGCCACCGAAGCGGAGATTCTCGGCGCCATTCACCCGCATCCGACCATGGCCGAGGCCATCATGGAAGCCGCCGGCGTGTCGGTCAGCAAGGCGATCCACCTCTAATGGAATCATCACCACCGCCTCGCCGCCGGGCGATGCGGGCGATGAAACGCTCGATGATGGCGCGCGAATCCTGCGCTGGCGGATCGTCCGGATTCTCGGCAGCTTCTTCCAATGCCAGTATCAGCGGCACCCATCTGAGTCTCTCGTCCTCGCCTTGTTCCAGACGGCTGATGGCGGGCCATACCGGCCCTCCCGGAATGTCCACGGTGGACACACTCTCGGCCGACGGAGTCTCGCAGTTCTCCGCCGGCGTCGTCACCATGTACTCGCGGCAGGCCAGCGGGCGATCGGGGTAGATCGTGCAGGCTTCGTTCTCAAGGAAGGGGCAGTCAATGCGCAACGCCAGATAGCGCAGGCCGACCTCCCGGCCGTGGCCCTTCTCCCAGAAGCTACGCATCCGCAGATCCTCGGCAATTCCAGCCTCCTCCAGCTCGCGTATGACAGCCGCGAAACGCCGGCGGATCTTCTCTCGTCGTTCGGCAGGCATGGCATCGACCAGCCGCCCCAGCGCCCGTGCCTCGGCCGGGGCGATCGGCACCGGTTGGCGGCAACAGTGTCCGCATCCCTTGCGACAGGAGACTGTCTTGCCCTGCGCTGCCAAGGCCTTGACACCTTCCGCGATCAATGCCTCTCCCCCCTGCCACAATGTCGGCAGAATCCGTCCCAGCGTCACCTCGCCGGCCGGCGCCGACATGGCGAGAGCCACCGACCGGCCCTTGATTGTCAGTTGCACCTTGACGTCCAGCATGCCCCGCATTGCGCCCGACCCTCGCGCGAATGTCAAGTAATGATCCCGGTTACCGAAAAACCAGGGTGGGATCGCTGACATTCCATTGTGTCCACGACCAATGTTGCAGGGCATCCTGCCCGACAGGTCATTCCGAGTTGCTCACGGGCCTGCGACTCGCCCACATCGGATTTAAGTTTATCATCCACCATCACTTACGTCATTCCGATGGTATCGAGGAATCTCGACGCGGCCGTCACGGACCACGTCCTGCGGCGAACCATCCTTCGCAGCGGCTCAACGCGGAGATGCTTCGCTTTGCTCTGCATGATGCGCCGTGGCCAGCCTTGCAACGACGGTCGTAGCCCCCGCTCAACGGCTTGCCTCCGCGAGGGCGTGTGGTAATCTAATAGACGGCGGGGTGGATCACCGCCGTCTTCAGAGAGGTTTCACGGATGAAACACGCTCCCCTTTGCATCGGTTTACTGGTTGCGATTGTTCTTTCGCCGCTCGTGCGCGCGGGCATCGAGTCGGACATCGCGGCGGTTCTACGCGACAAGCTCGTGGAGAAGAACCCGGTCGGCATTGCCATCCTCCGGCTCGACACCCGCGGCGCCGGCCAGTTGATCTACGCGCACAACCCGGACATGCCACTGGCGCCGGCCAGCAACATGAAGGTGCTGACCACGTCGGCGGCGCTGGACACCCTTGGACCGGATTTCCGATTTCAGACACTGCTGCTGCAGCGTGGCGAGGATCTGATCCTGCTCGGCGACGGCGATCCGATGTTCGGCGACTGGGAGTACTTGCACAAGTCCAACTGGGACATCACCAGCGCGTTCAAGCTCTGGGCCGCCAAGCTGAAGAAGGCGAACCTGACGCGGTTTCACAACGTTCTGGTGGACGACAGCGTGTTTGACCAGGAGTTCGTTCACCCCAACTGGCCGACCGACCAGTTGCTGAATCGCTATTGCGCGCAGGTCGCGGGCATGACGCTGAACACGGGATTGCTGGACTTCTATATTCGGTACAACGGCGCCGGCAATACCGTCGGCTATCGCACCAATCCCCCGACCCGTTATGCGACGATAACAAACACCTGCGTCGGCGGCGGGCAGAACGCAATCGTGCTCGACCGCGCCAAGGGCTCCAATCGCATTGCGCTCAAAGGATCGGCTCTGGGATCGAGCACGTCGCCGATCTCGGTGACGGTGCATGATCCGGCCCTGTTTGCCGCACAGACGCTGGCCGAGACGCTCATTGCCGAGGGAATCGCCGTCAGCGGGGGAACCGGACGCGACAAGAACGCCCGCTCGCAACTGCTTGCCAAGGATCCGTCGGTCGCGGTGCTGGCGGGCCACGAGAGCACCTTGGCCCAGGTCATGACGCGAGCCAACAAGGACAGTCAGAATCTCTACGCGGAAAGTTTGTGCAAGCGCGTGGGGCATGCCGCCAGCGGACAGGCCGGCTCGTGGCAGAACGGATGCGCCGCCGTGGCGGCGCTGCTTCGCAAGGCGGGTGCTCCCGAAGGCAGCCACA
>CAYSSA010000043.1:3758-6831 GCA_964433485.1 uncultured Tepidisphaeraceae bacterium
CGACGACGGCAGCGGTCTGTCCAAACACAACGCCGTAGCGGCCTCCGCGATGGTCGCGGTGCTGCAATACAACTTCGCCGGACGCAATCGCGAGGTGTTCCTCGGCACACTGGCGATCGCGGGCGTGGACGGCACGCTCGACGAGCGATTCAAAGGACCGGCCGCCGGCCTGCGCGGGCGGGTGTATGCCAAGACCGGGTTCATCGCCGGTGTCAGTGCCCTGTCCGGCTATCTGCGTGCCAAGGACGATTCCTGGTACGCCTTTTCCATCCTCATGAACGGCCTGCCTCGCTTCACCAACACCCGCGCCAAGGAATTGCAGGAACAGATCGTCCTGGCGATAGACCGGCACGCTGACGGCCGCTGATCCGAAGCCTTGATTCGTCACATCCGTTGCCGGCCGAGGATCGCGTCGGCCAGGATGTTCTTGTTGGCGTACTCGATGCTGCCGCCCGCCGGCAGACCGCGGGCAAGTCGAGTCACCTGAACCTGCGGGAACCGGGCCAGTTGCTGTTGAATATGCAGCGCGGTGCCGTCGCCTTCCATGGTCGGGTTGGTGCCCATGATCACTTCACGGATATCCCCGCGCTCCAGGCGTTTGCCCAGAGCGTCGATTGTCAGGTCCGCCGGACCAATCTCATCCAACGGAGCAATGCGGCCCAGCAGCACATGATACACACCCTTGTAAAGCCCGGCCGCCTCCAGGGCCAGCAGATCCTTGGGCTGTTCGACCACGCAAACGAGCGAGTGATCGCGGCCGGGATCGGCGCAGATGTCGCACGGATCGTTTTCCGTCAGGTTGTAACAGACCGAGCAATGGCGGATGCGCGTCTTGACGTCGCGTATCGCATCAGCGAGTTTCATCACCTCTTCCACCGGCTGCTTCAATAAATGAAAAGCGATTCGCTCGGCCGAACGCACGCCGATTCCCGGCAGTCCGGCAAGTTGCTCAATAAGACTCTGGATACTCTGTGTGTAGTTGGCCATGCTGGGAGTTGATTATAGCCAATGCATCGCTCACTGCCGCGCGCCGGCGACCTCAACCCATGCACCGGCCGGAAGATTCTCCGCCCGGAGCAACCGCCAGTGTGGCGACAGATGCACGGGCGAGTCGGTATCGGACAGGGCAACGCGCAGCGCCTCGTGCGGAGCGGATCCGAGTTGGCCGCCGCAGATCGCCGCTCCGACGCGCATCGTCCCGAGCGTCTTGCGAAGCAACCGGGATTGCTCGACCATGTTCGCTCCGCCTGCGGCCGAGGAAACCAGCAAAAATCGCCGGCCGTCCACAATCGTCTCGGCCGCGACGGCGAAACTGCCCTCGTTTCCATCCAGAAGCTCGCGCTGGCGATGCAGCGATTGCCGGCAGATGATGCCGCAGCCGCCGAGCGTCCGGCTCTCCAGGTTGAGCGGCGAGTAATAGACCTGCTGTGACTGCCCCAATCCCAGTTCTCGCGCCAGGGCAATCAGCGACTCCCGCGTGATGTGTTGCGCGAGCACAATATCAGGCCGGACTTCCCGCAAACACGCGGCAATCTCCCCGACCTTCGCCGCGTTTCGCATATCGATCGAAGCGATTCTCAAGGTCCGTTCCGGCGCTCCCGGTCGTGAACGGCGATACTCCTCCGAAGTCTCTCCCGCGGCGATCCGATACAGCGCGCCCGCCATGGCAAGCGCGACGACTGCCATCGCCAGCAACACCCATTTGCCTTTGAATCTGCCGCCGTCTCCCGCGTGCATATCCCGATCGTAGCCTCGTTCGGCAACCGCCGCCACTCAACACTGGGCGCACAGCACCTGCGCCAGCCGTTCGTATTCCTCCGGCCGGTTATAGAGTTGCGACGAAGTCCTGACGAATGCCTGCTCGTTCCACCACACCAGGGGGGCCTCTATGCGATGCTCGTCGTACAACACCTGCTGAAACTCCGGCCAATGGCCGCCATCGCGCCTCGACCGAAGGCGCACGGTCGCCATGCTGCCGAGCATCGAGCCATCGATGGGGGAGATCGGCTCCACGCCCAGACGATCGCACAACATCGCGTGCGCCCAGCGGCTGAGGCCGGTGTTGTGCCGGCGCACGGCCTGATGTCCAAACCGCTGGAGGAAGTCGATGGCGTCGGGAACCGAGAACCACGCTGAAAGATCGCGTGTGCCCTGCCACGCGAACTCACGCACAAACCCCTGGTCGAGATCGTGGCTGATGACCGGGGCGTGGACGCTCGCCTGCCGGTCGGGGCGGACGTAAAGAAATCCGCTTCCTCGAGGGGCGCAGACCCACTTGTGCAGGTTGCCGGCGTAAAACGGCGGCGCCAAGCCATCGAGATTCAATTCCAGCATGCCGGGAGCGTGCGCCCCGTCCACAAGCACATCCACGCCGCGGCGCTCGCACTCCCGCACAATCTCGGCCACGGGAAAGACCAGCGCCGTGGGGCTGGTCACATGATCGATCACCAGAAGGCGCGTGCGAGGCGAGATGGCGGCAACAACGCGGTCGAGGATCTCGCCTGAGGACCCAACCGGCAGCGGAATCGCAACCTCGCGAACGACCGCCCCGGCCCGGCGGGCGGTGTGGCGCAGCGTCTGCCTCACGGCGTTGTAGACATGGTCGGTCGTCAGCATCTCATCGCCCGACCGGAAGGGATAATCTCGAACAACGGAATTCACGGCCTCGGTGGCATTGGTGACCAGGCCCAGGCTTGAGGCATCGGCCCCGAGAAACTGCCCGAGCCGTTCCCGAACGTGTCGCAGGCAGGGCGCAAGCCGGCGGTAAATGACCTCGACGGGTTCAGCCTCGATTCGCCGGCGCCACTGCTCCTGGGCCGCGGCGACATCGCGGGGCACAGCGCCGAATGACCCATGGTTGAGAAACGCCACGTCCGGACGCAGTTGCCAGAGAGAAGCGGGATCATTGACAAGCGGTGTTGGCGGTTGATGCATCATTGCCGTGCAAAATCTGGTAGAGAACCATGCGATGTTCAGGCCGCGACCGCTCGGTAGGCGGCCTGGCCGCGATGATGGGCGAAACGGCGCCCAGCGAAGCCAGAGCCCCGGCGGCATCCTCCCGGGCTACCACATA
>CAYSSA010000043.1:6876-13947 GCA_964433485.1 uncultured Tepidisphaeraceae bacterium
CGGCGGCAGTTTTCCCGATCGAACGGCGGAGGCGAAATCCGCCAGGGTCCGGTAACGCTGCGCCGGCGGGCGCAGATAGTAGACCACCTGCGGCTCGACATTTTCCCGCAGGTCGATGATCTGAAGCGTCGCCCCGGGCGGCGCCTTGCCGTTGGCGCTGAGCGCGAAGTCCTTCGCAAAGCGGTAGTCGTCGAAATGCCGGGGGATGATGATCGCCAGACACGTCACACCCACGAGCCACGCGGTGGCGAATACGGCCGCCAACTGCGCGACCAGGAGTTTGCGCCGTTCGAACTCGATCGCAAGCAATCCGCCCGTGCAGAGCACGATGAGGACCGCCGTGATCTCCATTGCCGCGGGACGCACCGGCGGAACCTGCCAGACCACGCCAGCCACGGCAAGCAAGGCACAGACCCACAGGATCGCCGCAATGGCGGGCCGGGCCCTCGCATTCTGGTGCTGCCAGCGGATGTACTGAATGAGCCCCACGGCCGCTATGAGAGACATCGGCGGCAGCATCGGAATGGGGTAGTGCTTGCTCTTCATCGCCGAGAAATGCAGGAACACGACACCCGGCAGAAACCAGCAGAGAAGGAACTGCCGGAATGGATGCCCCACCACCATATGGCGAAGGGTCGCACCGAGGGCCCGCGGCCAGAGATTGGGCGGCGAACCCGCGCCGCGCCCCTGCGGCGGTGCGACGATGGCGCCGTGCGTTGGGCAGGGTCGATGCCACACGCGAGTCATCGCCACCAGCAGCGCGAACAACGCCAGCGGAAACCATGGCAGCAGCATGGCCGGAACCGCGAATAAATACGTGTAGAGCGGGTCGGTGCCCAGCGCTCCTCCCGAAGTGGCGAGGAGTTCGAACTTCCATGACTGAAGAATGGGCGGATAAGTGATATACGCCGCCACCGGCCACCCCACCACGCAGATCAGAAACAGGCCGATGCCGAGAGGATCGAGCAGAAAGCGCACGATCTGGCGATCATAGCGAACCAGCGCCCAGGTAACGGCCGAAAGAAAAATGAAGACAACCGGCACCGCCTTCAGCAAAAACACCAGTGCGGCGCACGCATAGAAGCCCGATGAGAGCCATCGGTTCGGGGACAGTCCGCGCCAGCCCGGAAGCGTTCCCCGCGCCAGGCAAACCATGGCGCCACTGACAGCGGCGCCGACGATCATGTCCGCTTCCGCCAACCGCGCCTGCATCAGTGTAAACAGCGAAGTGAGCTGGACGAGCCCGGTCACCAGACCGACGCGGTCGCCCCTCGCTCGGGCCGCCAGACCCGCAATCAACAAAGCCGATACAAGACCGGACAGCGCGGCGGGAAACCGCGCCACCCACTCGGCCTCTGAACCGGTAAGCCTCATCGTCAGGGCAATCACCCAACCTGTGGCGGGCGGCTTGGCGGTGCGCGGGATGCCGGCGAACCTGGGCACCAGCAGATGCTCGCCGCGAGCCATCTCCCTCGCGGGTTGAGCGGCAAAAACCTCGTGCTGGGTGAGTGTTCTCTGGCCAAGTCCGGCGAACAGCAGCGTGCCGCCGAATATCAGCAGGAGGAAAATGGAAGTCCGCGACAGTCTCATGAATCAACGCGGCGGGCAACATTCCGCGGTCCGATCGAGTTCCAGGCAAACCTTGTAGCCAAGCACGCGCGACTTCATCCAGCGAATGGCCAGCAGGTCGTGGAAGCTCTTGAAAAGCCGGTTCCACACTCCGTACTTGGACTCTCCATGCACTCGCGGATTGTTCGCCACGGGGATTTCCACCACGTTGAATCCCTCCATTCTGAGCAACGTGGGAATGAACCGGTGCAACCCTCGATAGAGCTTGAGCTTATCGACGCACTCGCGCCGGAAGCAGCGATAAGTGCAGCCGGCATCGGAAATCTGCTCGTTCGAAAGGCGATTCCGCACCCAGTTCGCGGTGCGCGAGGAGATGACGCGAAGGAAGTTGTCGCCATGCGAGCGCGTGGCGACCCGCGTACCGCAGACACAATCGACGCCGGGCCGCTCGATCGCCTCGATGAAAGCGGGGATGTCCCGGGGATCGTTCTGAAGGTCGGCGTCCATGGTCATGACATACTTGCCCCGCGCGTGGCGAAGTCCGGCGTCCGAGGCCGCCGTCTCGCCGCAGTTGAAGGCGAACTTCACGCCGCGAACCCGCCGGTCGGCTTTGACCAGGGTCTCGATCGCTTCCCATGACCGGTCCGTCGACCCGTCATCAACCAGGATCAGTTCCATGGTAATTCCCGCCGGATCCACAACCTCCACGATCGCCCGATGGAGCAAGGGAAGGTTCTCCTCTTCGTTGTAAACCGGGACACAGATACTCAAGACTGGCTGGTACATTCATTGTTCCGTTGTCAGTGACGAGTTGTCCGAACCAGGCCGCGGAGCGACTCGTTCGAGAATCAACACGGTCTCGGCCTTCAGCAGGGATTTGTATTCGTTTCCGTCACGAGTGGCAATCGTCGAGTATGACGACTGCGTGGCGCTGACACGCGAGTAAAGGTCGGACCTGGCCGCGGCATTGTAGTTCAGCCCATGGAATCGTTCGACGACACGAATACCCGCCAGTTTGTCCGACGGCAGCGCGCCGTGGAGGCCCTCGGTGGCGACAATCCACCGCGGCCACTCGCACACCGGCGTTCGGACCAGGAAATCCGCCGGGCGCTCGCGAATCGTCCCACCCTGATAAAAGGCAAGGCTCGGCTCGAAAAAGCCGACCATGATAACCTCGCCCTCCCGTGTCGCGCCCAGAACCCGCAGGGTCCGGCCAATCGCGGCAGGCATGCGCAGATACCAGGCGCCCGGCAGGAAAACACCGTACAAGGTCGTGGCAATCAGCAGCATACCCAACCCCATAGCCACGACCGCCGCAGGGAGGCGCCTTCGAACGAGCATCACCCCGACGATACCCAGGTAGCCGGCAGCGAGGACCACAAACGGCAGCACCGCGAGCATCCGCGGCCCGCTGAATCTGATATCCAGCAACACCGGCCCGGCGGCAAGCGCGGCTGCGCCGATCAGCCAGAGAACCGTCCCCGGAATCATCATCCGAACAAACGGGCGGCGTAATCCGTGCCGGAGGCAGTCGGTCGTGAGAAACGCCAGCGAAGCGAAAGCAGGCAGGAGGTAATGCGGAAGTTTGGTCGCCATGACTTCCCCCAGCAGCCAGTTGCCGACGACCAACGCCAGCGCGAACCGAATATGGCGGGCGCGACGCCTTCGCCAGGCATGATGCAGGACCGGCGGAAGCAACGGGCTCCAGGGGAAAAAGACCAGCCAGATGATGGCGACATAATAACCCGGCAGCGCCCACTGACCATCCTGGTTGCGCGCCGTGTGCCGCACTGGCTCCAACAGCATATTTCTGAGGAATTCCGGATCGCGCAGTCCCACGGCGACCAGCCACGGGCCGACAACGGCGAGGATCACAAGCAATCCAAGCAGCGGACGCAGCCTGCCCCACCACGACACGGCATCCCTCCATGTCAACAACGACCAACGCCGCAGTCCGCCCACCTCCAAACACGCAAGAACCAGCATGGCGGCGATCAGAACAGCCAGCACGATGGGCCCCTTGGTCAGCCCCGCCAACGCCACGCAAACCCAGAAAATCAGCGGCAACGCCAGCCCGCCGACGCCGCGAGCGCCGCCCCGGTAAATCGCAAACAAACAAAGCTGCGCGACGGTCATGAATGTCAGCAGCACGCTGTCGGTCAGACACATTTTCGCCGACACGATCACCATCAGGCTGCTGCCGAAGATCAACACCGTATAGAAGGCGCGCTTCATCCCGGCAGCCCGGCCAATCGACCATGCCAGGATGGACAGCGTGATTATCATGGCGATGGCCGACGGTAAACGGACTGCCCGCTCGCCGACTCCCAGCATGGTCATGCACGCGGCCTGGCACCAGTAGATGAGAATTGGCTTGGCGTAGCGAGGCTGGTCGAGGAAATAGGTGACCAGCCAGTTGCCCGAATCCACCATCTGCCTCGATGCCTGGGCGTACCAGGCTTCATCCCTGTCCCACAAATGCACGCTTCCACCGCCCACCAGATAGGTCGCCGCCGCAGCGAGGATCACGCCAACAGTCGCCAGGCTGTAACCATTCGGTCGGTTCATGTTGCTCCCTTGGCCGCGCCCGATTCGTCGTTGCGTCGCATGATCCGGAGAGCATGGCGGCAGGCGATCCAGACAATGCCCAGCATGATCGCCGCCAACGCGAGATACTGCCCCACCGCTCCGGCCGACCCCTTGACCAGTCCGGCCCCCGCGAGCGTGAATGGCACAGCCTCGGGCAAGGCGCCTATGGCCGTGCCCAGCAGAAAATGCCTGTGCTTCACATGAGAAAGCCCCAGGCAGAGGTTGATGAGCGTTCCATGAATGGGCAGTTGCCTGGCAAGGATGACTCCCACGACTCCCTGACGACGGACCATTTCCGACCACCGGATCAGTCCGGGAAAACGATGCGTGACCCACGCCCGCCCACCCCAGCGAACGAACACGAATACCGCGTAATATCCAAGGAGCGTGCCGGGCAGAACAATCACCAGGCCGCGCCAGAACACCATTCCGCCAACAGCGCAGAGCGCCAGTCGCGGCACTCCGCAGGCAATCAGTAATCCGGCCGCCAGCGACACCACCGGATAACTCCAGAAACCCAGAGCCGCCACGAGCCGTCTCGCCCCGTCGCCATCCTGAAACCAGGCGCGAACCGGCGTACTGTACACCGTCACCATGCCGCCAGACAAGACACCCGCAAGCAGCAGCACGCGCAAGAAAGACAGCCGGCCGGCCGAATCGGATGACGGGTTCGCCCCAGGCGAAACCGTGCCCACAACCGAATTGCCCAGGCTTTCCGCCATAAGTACTGATCCTGCAAGCGCCGGCCCGGCGGGCTTTCACTGGGTCGGCCGAGCCAGATACTCTCTGATTGCCCGTGACACCGCAATGACTTCTTCCTCCGTCAGTGACGGGAACATCGGCAACGAGAGGATGCGTTTGGCATAGTCCTCGGTTCTGGGCAAGACCGGCTGTCGCCCGTACAAATCCGTAATCGCGGGCTGCAGATGGTTTGGCACCGGGTAGTGAACACCCGTTTCAATGCCTTGGTTCCGCAATGCCCCGGCAAGTGATTCGCGAACTTCGTGGTTGTCCAGGCGAATGACGAACATGTGATAGACGCTCTCGGTCTGGCCGGGCACATCCTCCGGCGGAAGCATCAGACCTCTTACGCCGGCCAGCTCGCGCCGATACCAGGCCGCCGCCCGGCGACGCCCGGCGTTCAACTCGTCCAACACCTTGAGTTGCTCCCGTCCGATGGCCGCCTGAATCTCGTTGAACCGCAGATTGAAGCCGACTTTCTCGTGCAGGTACTTGTCCTTGCGGCCGTGGTTGCGCAGCATGGTCACCTTGCGTGCTATATCGTCGTCGGCGGTGGCAATCGCCCCGCCGTCGCCGTAGACCGTCAGATTCTTGGATGGATAGAAAGAGAATGCGGAATGCTCGGTCAACGAACCGTTGCGGCGACCGCGCCAGCGCGCTCCATGTGACTGGGCACAATCCTCGATGATCCACAAGCCACGATCCTTTGCGGCTTGCATGATCGCATCCATGTTGCACGACCGACCATAAAGATGTACCGGCAGAATCCCAACGGTCCGATCCGTGATGCGATTCTTCATGTCCTCCGGACAGATCGTGTATGTGTCGTCGATGTCACAGAACACCGGCCGGGCGCCCGCGTGAATCATCGGCTCGATTGACGGAAACGCGGTCAGCGACGGAACCAGAATCTCGTCACCCGGCCGGATTCCCTGGGCGATGTGCAGAAGATGAACCGCCGCCGTCCACGAACTGGAAAGCACGACATGTTTCACACCGAAATAGGCGGCCAGTTCCTTCTCAAAAGCCCTGCACTCCGGCCCAAGGATGTAATTACCACCCTGGACGACCTCCAGTATTCGCCGATCAATCGTTTCACTGCGGTATACCCGCGACAACGGTATCTTGCCTGCCATGAACACGAGCTCCTTAACATTGACAAAGCGGACAAGAATAGCCCTCGATCGGGTTTGGGCAAGCCCCCGGACATCCACATTTGCTTCGGTGATGCCCCGGCCGTAACTTGTCGCCTATGAAATCCAGCTCGGGCATATTCGGCGTTTGCTCATTGGCCTGGCTCTGCATGTTCCCGGCGTATTTGTCGATGGCGACCGACAACTGGCCCCGTTTTCGCGGTCCCAATGGCGCGGGCGCGGCGACCATCGCCCAGATGCCGGACCAATGGACGGAGAAGGATTGGCTCTGGCAATTTGACTTGCCGGGTAAGGGGCACTCCTCGCCCGCCGTCTGGGGGAATCGGGTCTTCATCACCTCCGCCGACGAACCGGGAGGCAAGAGGTTGCTGACCTGCATTGAGGCGGCCTCCGGCAAGTCTTTGTGGCAACGTGACTTCCCGCTCAAAGCCTACCGGCGACACTCGGACAACCACGCCGCGACCGCCACTCCCGCGGTCGATGAATCGGGTGTGTACGTCGCCTGGCTCGATCCGGAAAAGTACCTGCTGCTGGCCCATGACCACGACGGCAGACAGCTTTGGTCGGTCAATCTCGGCCCATTCAAGTCGCAGCACATGAACGGCTGCTCGCCGATCATCTTCGGCGACCTGGTCATCATGTCCGTGGACCAAGAGGTTGCCGATGGCAGTTTCGTGATTGCGATCGACCGCAAGACTGGCGACACGCGATGGAAGACGCCACGACGATCGGACAATGCGGCCTCATCGACTCCTTGCGTGTATGAATCGGCCGGACAATCGCCGCAACTGATTCTCACCAACCGTACCGAAGGCATTGCCGGACTCGACTTGTTGACCGGGAAGCGATTGTGGAATCTGCCCGGATCGCTTCCGTTTCGTTCGGTCGCCTCGCCCGTGACTGCGCCGGGCATGGTCTTAGGCAACTGCGGAGAAGGCGGCAGCAATCGGGTGCTATCGGCCGTCGTTCCGCCAACGAGAGCCGGGGAGCAGGCCACCATTGCCTGGCAGATCAAGAC
>CAYSSA010000043.1:14062-23039 GCA_964433485.1 uncultured Tepidisphaeraceae bacterium
CTGGCAGCAGAAGATCCCCGATGTGGCGGGCGGCTTCTATGCTTCGCCGGTGCGGATCAACGACCGAGTGGTGTGCGTCAGCAAGAAGGGCGAGGTCATCGTGCTGTCCATCGGCGACAAGATGGAGGTGCTTGGACGCTCGTCGCTGGGCGAGGGAACCTTCGCAACCCCCGCGGTTGCGGGCGGTCGAGTCTACTTCCGCACGATGTCGAGACTGTATTGCCTCGGCAAGTGAACCGGTGGAATTCAGCGGGCATCGTCGATTTCGAGTTTGCCTGTTTGTTCGTACAATCGCCGCATGGCCCGCGTAGTGGACATCGATTCATTGGATTTCGCCTATGGCCAGCAGCTTGTTCTCAAGCACATCAACCTGCCGGTGGAACAGTCGACCGTGCTCGGGATCATCGGTCCCAACGGCGGCGGCAAGACCACGCTTATGCGTCTGATGCTGGGACTGATCCCCCCGACACGGGGCACAATCCTGATTGATGGCCTGGCGCCCAGGGCGGCGCTTCTGCGGGGAAATGTCATTGGATACCTGCCGCAGTCCTTCAACACGCCGGCCGATTTCCCGATCTCCGTTCGGCAACTCGTGCGGTTCGGCCTATGCGGCAAGACGGGACCGCTTCGTTCGCACAGTTCCGAGGATGCCCGGTTCAGCGAGTGGCTCATCGAGCGAATGGGCCTGGCCGCCTTCGCCGACCGGCCCATCGGGTCCATCTCCGGCGGACAGCGCCAGCGGGCCATGATCGCCCGTGCGTTGGCGCCACGCCCCAAGGTGCTGCTGCTGGATGAGCCGACGACCGGCATTGACCGCTCCGGCCAACAGCAGTTCATCGAGTTCATGCTGAGCCTGAAGCGCGAGCTGGATCTGACAGTGGTGCTCGTGTCCCACGATCTGCGCGTGGTGTATGCCATGTCGGACCGCATCGCCTGCCTCAATGTGACCCTGCACTACCACGATGTCCCCCAGCATCTCCCGGCCGACCTGATGTATCGCATGTTCTCCTGCGATCTCGAGGCCGTGAACATGCAGGGCCGGCCCCCGCTGGCCAAAATCGACCTGCCATACTTCGGTCCGCCAATGTAGCCCTCATCCGGAGTACTGAAAGGAAGACGCGTATCCACATTCGCATATGCCGGGGATCGAGGCCGCCTGACAGTTCAGCGTCCGCGCGGCCAGATACGGTCGGCCACGTTCAAATAGCACCGCCAGTCGTAGAGAGTCAATCCATGGCCACCCCGGCGGATGTGGTAGCTCATGCGTCCGGTCAGGACTGGCGTGTCCAGCGGCGGCATCTCGTCGGGTTTGAGTCCTTCCAGACCATAGAGGGCATACACCGGCGAAGCGTGTGCCAGCGATAGATACTCTCCCCGCTGATCGGCCCAGAAGTCGGCGTCGGCGCTGGCGACACAGAGCATCCGCGGGGCGATCAAAGCCAGCAGTTGATGCTGGTCCACCGGGCAGTCATCTTCTTTTCCGTTGTACCGTTTGAAGTTGTCACAGAACCAGTGCGGAAACGAACGATTGATGATCTCGATCGTCTCCCCGTATCGCCGCCGGCTCAATGCGGCCCCGCCGCAGCCGGAGTCGTTTGAAACCACCATGGCGAAGCGGGGGTCTTCGGCGCCGGCCCATAATGCCGTCTTGCCGCCTCGCGAATGCCCCACGAGGGCGACCTTGCCGGCATCCACCGCGGGATCCGTCGCCAGGTAATCCATCACTCGGCTGGCCCCCCAGGCCCATGCGGCGATCGTGCCCCAGGCGTCCTCGCCGGATTTGCCGGCGCTTGAAAGCGCTCCGCGTACGCCACGTGCACGCGAAGCCTCGTCCGCCTTGTCGGGATCGACATCGCCGGTCTGGAACACGGCCGCCGCATAACCCCGAGCGACGATCTCCTCGGCCGGCCAGAAGTCGTCTTTGGTCTGGCGGCTGGGATCCGCACTGCTCACCGGACGATTGTTGATGAGTACAAACGCCGGAACCGGCCCGGACAGTTCATTGGGCGTCAGAAGCGACATCTCGAAAGAAAAGACCCTCACTCCATCAACGCAAACCAATCGCACCCGCTTGTGAGTCGCCTTGCCGTCCAACGCCTTCTCGTCTTTGGCCAGCAGTTCGAATCGCATTTCGCCGGGATGCTCGGGACGTCGCCCGTAGACATTCTTGCGGAACAGTTCCAGTATCTCGCCCCGGCGCTTTGACTCCCATTGTCGCGCATCGGCCACACGAGATCCATCCTCGCATCGCAGCAGTTCCGGCAGCCGATACGCGGGCGCGGCCGCCTCATCGTACTGCCCGCGCGGATTGCGCGCCAGCAGATTCTGAAGCAGTTGTGGATCGGGTCGCCAGCCACTTGGCCGGGAGGCTGCCCCCCCGGCCAGTCCCGCCCGAGCGCCGACGAGGAGCACGAACGCCAGCACCACACAGCCACGCCAAGCCATGGAACCACCTCACCTGCTTGAAGGGTGCGCCCTTGCCCGGAAATGAGCGACGACGGAGAATCCACGGCGAACGGGCGGGCCGGGCACGTGCCGCGCTCAGGGTCGTTCATTTGGCCGACGGGAGAACCTTGGCTTTGATCTCCTCGGTGGTCTGGTTCACAGCCGCCTCGTCAAGCAACAGGTAAGGGTCTTTCTCCGCCGTGCCCTGTTTGACCTTGCCGGCCGCGATCCCGTTGGCAATTTCCCGAGCCTGCTTCTTCTGCGCATCGGTCAAGGTGGGATTTTTCAGGGCGGCCAGGGCGCGGATATAAAGATTCCTGCCGGCCCATTGTTTCTGCTGCTCCAGTGTGAGCACCTTGTTGAACTCTCGCCGAAGGTCGGTGCGGACCTTTTCCTGTTCTTTGCGCAGTTCGGCCACTTCCGGCGTCAGCTTGGCCAGTTTGTCGGCGTCATTGGCGCGCCGAGCGGCCGCCTCCTCGTTTCGTGCAGCGCTGTAGCGCATTCCGCGAGGCGATTTGGCCCAGGCGTCATAACCGGCATTGCGCGCCTTCAGTGCTTCGTCGAACTTGGCCTTCTGCTCTGGAGTGAAGGTCAAGTCTCGCTGCATCTCGACATAGTCATCGCCCAGGCCCGAGGGCATGGGAACGACTTTGACAGGAGCGTCAGGCGCCTCGCCCCCGCCGCCGGCGGTTGCCGCACACCCAATCATCAAGAAACCGAATGCAGCCAGAATGAATGTGAAGTGCCTCATACGCCTGCTCCTGCCGCCCTGAGGGCGAGAAAAAGATCGCTATACCACCTTGGTCTTTCCCGGCATCGCAACCGGGGGCATCGGAACCGGGCCGAGCTCGAGCTTCTCGGGTGCGAGCGTCTCAGTCGACTTCATCGCCTGCTCCCAGGTCACCCGCTGCCCGGTATACGCGGCCATGCGACCCAGTATTGCCATCATCGTACTGTTCATCATCCGGTCGCCGTCGTTGATCGTCTTGCCGGCGCGGATGGCCGCGAACATCTCGTCATGCTCCGTCTGGTACATGTCGTTCGCACCCTTTTCGTTCTCATATTTCCAGGCGTTTGGACCGGTGATCACATGCGAGCTCCAGCCGGTGATTCCGGCCATGCCTTTGGTGCCGACAATATGATCGGTCACGTTGTTCCACGTATTGGCCTGCTGCCTGCAACCCAAATGGCATCGCACATCGCCCGCGAACTCATATGTCACGGCGAAA
Source organism: uncultured Tepidisphaeraceae bacterium (assembly GCA_964433485.1). Classification (GTDB taxonomy): domain Bacteria; phylum Planctomycetota; class Phycisphaerae; order Tepidisphaerales; family Tepidisphaeraceae; genus JANYKD01. The sequence goes on from CAYSSA010000043.1 coordinate 17,737, forward strand.
TGGTCGTAGATGTGTCCATAGGCGGAATCCGTGCGCACCTGACGTCCGCCGGTGCCGAACGCCGCGATCGGCGGAACGTCCTTCATCGTCCAGCCAATCTTGTCGATGGTATGCACCGCCTGCTCGGTAATGTGGTCTCCGCTAAGCCAGGTGAAGTACAGCCAGTTGCGCAGTTGCCATTCCATATCGGTCCATTTCTCCTGGCGCGGTTTCATCCAGAGTTCGCCGGTGTAATACAAACCCTGCTGGCCGAGGATATCGCCGATCGCTCCATCATGGATCCGCTTGAAAGTCTCGCGCTCGGGATTGCTGTAGCGCCAGCAGAAACCCGAGACAATCGTCAGGTTTTTCTTCTTGGCTTCAGCAACCGCTTCCTGCACGATCTTCACGCCCGGAACATCGACCGCCATGGGCTTTTCCGTGAAGATGTGCTTGCCTGCGTCAACCGCCGCTTTGATGTGCGCCGGCCGGAAGCCTGGTGGTGAAGCCAGCAACACCACGTCCACACCGGACTCGATCACCTTCTTGTAGGCATCGAAACCGACGAACCTGCGATCCTCGAGCTTCACCTGGTCCGGACGGGCCTTGGTAAAATTCTTCACGGCTGCATCCAGCCGGTCCTCGAACATTTCGCCCAGCGCCCACAACACGTTCCCCTTGTCGGCCTTCAGCGCCTGCATCCCCGCGCCGGATCCCCTGCCGCCGGCGCCAATCAAGCCCACCTTGATCTGGTCCGATCCGGCCGCACGAACCGACCGTGGAATGACGATATCCGCCGCCAACCCGGCGGCCACCGCCGTGCCCGTTGTTTGAAGAAACTGCCGCCGAGTCTGACTGATTTTGTTCATGGTTGATTCCAAAGGTTGTCCTTAATCGCGTTATAACAAATACCGCGACAACGGCAATGAGTTGCACCCCCATCGCGAGCGGCAACACCAGACCATCGCACTTGGCCGCAATGCTCGGGCGGAGTGTCTCACGCAAGAGATGGCTGTGATGGCGATGACGACGATAATCTGTCAGGTTAGCTGGAGGAGTGCAATGCACCGCCGCCGCGAACAACATCGACCCTGACAGTACCTGGCCGGTCGGCGTTCAGAAATCCGCGCGATAGGGAATGCACTTGGGAATAACCACTTCGTCGATCAGCCCTTCCCCAATGATTTCCTCAAGCTGATGCTTGATCTGCCGGCGCAGAGTCTCAAGTCCGGGTTCCTGGCCTCCGCCAAGCTTGGCCGGGTCGGTCTGGGCGATGATTGTTCGCGTACGGTCCATGATCGTGGCCGACCGCTCGGTGATGCTGCCCTGTACTTTGTCCTTATTGTCGGCTTTGGTGGTCAGCGCGACCTTCACATCATAGATGTAAGTGGTTCCTGACACGCGATTTGGCGCTTTGAACTCGATCACCGTGATCTCGACCAGCTTCTTTCCGTCGGCCTTGGCGGCGCCCGCTCCAGCCGCCGTCCCATGTCCGCCTTCCTTGCCACCCGATTCGCCATGGCTACCTGAGCTGCTCTCGGCAACCGGCTCGGCTCCGGCCGGCTTGGGTCCGCCGCCCAGGAACTTGATCCCCGCAAATATGACGGCCGCCTCGACGATCATTACCACGCCCAGCATGACGGGCAGGCTACCGAGCAATCCGCCCCCCTTTTTATCGGCCGCGGGCTTATCCTTCGCACTGGCCGGCGGAGCGGCAGGAGCGGCCTTCTCTTCCTTCTTTTCTTTCTCTGCCATGGCGATCTCCACTTGCACGATGGGCGCGGCGAAAGCTGTTGGCGTTTCGCCCTCATGTCCGGGCGCGCAATCCGCGCCCAAAATGATTATCGGCAAGACCGCCCGCTCACATTGACAACCGAACTCAACGACCATTCCGTGGGTGTGCCCGGAAATCCGGGTATCCACAACCACCGATACCGCCACGCTCCCGTAGACGGCAACTATTTCTTACCAACGCAGAACAGGTGCCCCTCCCCGCGCAGCAGAATCCGCCCACCCACCGGCACGGGCGAGGCGATCATCCGCTCGCCCATCTCGTTCCTGGACAACACCTCGAATCCGCCCTCGATGTTCACCACAAACACCGTGCCATCCTGTCGGGCGGCGTACAACTTTCCGCCGACCACGGTCGGCGAGGCGTAATAGTTGCCGGCGCTCTTGGGCAGCGTGTCCGCCCAGAGGCTTTTTCCAGTCTGCGGGTCGATGCACTCGACCTCGCCACGATCACGCAGCAGATATACCAGGCCTTTGTACTCCGCCGGCGTGGGAACGAACGAACCCGTATCCTCCCGCAGCCAGAGGCGATGCGTCGCGGTGACATCGCCTTCTCCGCCCAACTTGATTCCATCCAGACGGCTTCCCCGTCCATATGGAACCACCGCCACGTCTCCAGCGACCACCGGCGACCCGACGGCCACCCAGTTCCGCATCGACCTGGGATTGAAATCGCTGACCGACCACAGCTCCTTTCCGTCACTGGCGTCGTGCGCGGTGAGGTGCTGGCCGCCCCAGACCAATAACGCCTCCTTGCCCTTGTGGCGAATGACAATCGGTGTGGTGTAGGCATGGTCCCCTTCGTCCGGGGTCTTGTAGTTTCGCGGCACCTTCCATGTCAGTTTGCCAGTCTGTTTCTCAAAAGCGGCCAGATACGATTCGCCATGATGCATCATGGCGATCACCACATGGTTTTCGGTCAGTACCGGGGATGTGCCCAGATCCCAGTAGAACGTGTCACGTCCGAACCGATCGAGGATGTTGGTCTTCCACGTCACCTTGCCGTCGAGATCCACTCGAGCCAGCGTGCCGCTCTTGTAGTAGACGAAGACGGCCTGCCCGTCGGTTGTCGGAGAAGGATTGCTTCCAGATCCGTTGGCGTGCTTGCCTTTGCGCTCGGCGCCGAAGGTAACAAGCCAAAGCTGCCTGCCGGCCCAGTCCAGCGCCAGGAGGGCATCCTTGCCGTCGGCCGCTCCGGTGAGATAGATGCGTTGATTCCAGACGATCGGCGTGGAACAGCCCTTGCCCGGCAGCGGAAACTTCCACATCAGCCCCGAGTTCGCGTCCCACTTGACCGGATATGCGCCCGCCTCCGTGCTGCCATTGTCGCCCGGACCTCGCCAACGGGGCCAGTTCGGGGCCTCCTGAGCGAACACCGAATGCAGGAGGAAGCAGGTGACCGCGACAATCAGGAGCTTGTGGAACATGAACGCCTCAATGCGATGGGCCGGGCCCGCCGCGCAACTTGATTCCGACAGCGGTCGGAGTCTGGGCATTATCGCACAGGTTTGACGCGCAGATTTCGATAGGCAACCGGGCCCTCCATGCCTTGAATGACCAGTGGCCCGGCGGGGGATTCCGGTTCTTCCAGACCCCCGCCGGTGGGCTCATCGACCTCGACATTCTCCTGAATGACCTTGCCGTTGAGCGTGACCTTGACGAACTTCGCCTTGGCGATCTTTTTGCCTTTGTCATCGAATCGAGGAGCTCTGAAGACGATGTCCACGGTCTGCCACTGGCCGGGGGCGAGGCAGGCGTTGGTCCGCGGTTTGGACGTCCAGGAAATGCCGCCGCAATCGCCCTCGCTCATCTTGTCGTCCGACTGGCCGAAATTGTCGCCGATCTGAAGCTGATAGAGACCGTGAAGGAACAACCCGGAGTCGCTCTTGCGAGCGAGCATGAATTCGGCGTGAACCTCGCAGTCTCCGAATCGCTTCTCCGTGGCGAGGTCGGCGCCGGCGGCGGAGTTGAACAGGATCGTCAATCTGGTATCGGCGGCGGGATCGAGTTTGACGAGCGAAACCACGCTCCAGTTGTTCTTCTGACCCTTGACGCAGGGTTTAAGCCCCGCAAGGTCTTTACCGTTGAAGACCACGTCTTCGGTCGGCTCACCAGCCCCACAGACAACGGTGAAGAGCACAATGACCAGAAGGTGGAGGATAGGGCGATGGATCATAAAAGGCTCCTGATGGCGGCGGAACGATGGTTTGTATTGAGGAAATGCGTGCAGCGTTGAATTGCCGGCCCTGTCAAGGCCGAGCAGACATGCCCGGTAGCTTCGCCGGGAAAGAATGTGCGATGTTCTTTGGCCCGATCGCCGGAAGCCGAATGGCAAAGGTTGGACTCCGGCCGGCGCGCATTCACCAGCGGAAGAACCGGTACGGATCATCCCACTCCTCGGGTTCATCGAGATAAAGACCGTCGAGCCAACGCTTCTCGGGTTTGGCAGGGGCGAGCGGAGCGGCGAAGCGGGACAACAGCGGTGTAGCGCCGCAGACGCCCATGTTGCCAAGGATGCGCGAGACGGCGCACGAACTCCGCCGCCAGGTGCGTTTGAGGTTCCATTGCCCGGTGGGCCCGAATTGCCACGGCGCGAGCTGGCACAGGACAACCCGGCCATCCATTGCGCTGGCCAGAACTCCGTCACCAAGGCGGGCTGCGCCCCCTGACACCAGCGGCAGTTCGCGAGGGTCTCGATTGTGAACGTCGGCCGGACCGACACCGGCCAGGGGCGATGCCAGGTTCGGCGGATCGAAGAAAGTGGCGATATGTTCGGATCGTTTAAGGCTCAGCTTCATCGGCAGCAGCGTGGCCGCTTCCCGCTCGTCGAGGCCGATCGCCAGGAGTCGGCCGCCGGATTTCACAAAATCGGCGATGGCATCCCCGCTGCCGGCCGGCATATCGCCCGCGCGCGGTCCCAGAATGAGCAACTGGTCCGGCGGCAACTTTCCACCGGTGTATGCCCCGACGGCAATGCCGGCGGATTCGAGGTGTGCTTTCCCGGCCGGCTCGCCGGCGTACACGGCGGAGCGGACGGGCGAAGGCTTCCAGGCCAGGACGTATTCGATGATTCTCCGCGACAGGATCTCGGCGAGCGGATCGGCTTCGGTGCGACCGGTCACATCCATCTGGCAGAAGAGCACCATGCCTCGTCCCTCGCGATACTCCAGCAGCGGGCTGAACTGGAGGCTGTAGCCTCCGTCGAGGATCGGCAGAAAATTCCCGCGGGCCGGCTTCTCGATCAGGACCGAGGCGACATTCCCTCGGTTGCCACAGCGCCAGGCGCGTGTGACCGGGATATCACACCATTTGACCGTCGGGCCGTAGCGCGGCCGCATCTCATAGTTCAGCCGCGGCGGCAGGATCGTCGCCGAGCCGGTCCAGTCGCGCAGATGGTCGTTCGTAAGTCCGGCCAGGAGTGGATGATCGGGTATTCGCGCGAACACCTGCCGCAGTCCATATTCCTGTATGCGGAAGCCCAATCGCCTTTCCAGCACATCGGCGGTCTGCTCGAAGACGATCACTTTGAGCCC
>CAYSSA010000044.1:0-10210 GCA_964433485.1 uncultured Tepidisphaeraceae bacterium
TAGGCTACTGATTTCCGTGGTGGGCCACGGGCGGTCTTGGTTTGGCCCGGGAAGAGGGCAAATTTAGGGCGTTTGATCGCGACGCATGCTGGAAGGGATTCTCGATGGCACGAATTCGATCAGGCAGGGGCATCATCGGTCTGGCCATCGCCTCAGTCTTAGGGGCGCCTTCTGTGTTTGCTGTGACCAAGGACTGGACTAAAGCAACGGTCAACGCCGACGGCACCTACTCGTACAACAAAACCACCAATTGGAGTCCGGCCGGCGTCCCCGCGGCGGCCGATATCGCCCGTTTTAACAAAGGATCCGCCTACACGGTAAGCTTCACGGGCGCACCCAAGGTGAGTCGGATCATTGTCGGCAAAGACAACCTGATCATGGACTTCAAGGGCGGCTCGCTGACCGCCACTGCCACCGCCCAGGCATCGCTCACCATGGGCGTCAAAGCCAATGACGTGGCCCGACTGCAAATCAGGAACGGCAGTCTGATTACGAGCCAGAGCATTCTGGGCTCGGCGGCGAGTAGTTCGGGCTCGGTGACGGTCAGCACCGGCGGAGTCTGGAACGGTTTGGGGTCGCTGACTCTTGGTTCGCTGGGGTTGGGCAACCTCACCGTTACCAACGGCGGCGTGGTCAACGCCACCTGGCTCAAACTCGGCACTGTGGCCGGCGCCAAAGGCACGGCTCTGGTCAGTGGAGCGGGCTCACAACTGAACATCTCCGGAAACACCACGGTGGGAACCAACGCTTCGGCCGGCAGCAGCGTCACCGGGGTTGGCAGCCTTTTCATCCGTTCCGGAGCCAAGACCAACATCAACGGCATTCTGGACATCCGCAAAGGCGGCGATGTCCGGGTCGAGGGCGGCACGCTGACTGTCCGGTCGATCCAGAACATCAGCGGCGGCAAGCTCTCTTTCACCGCCGGCGTCATCAACATCCAGCAGTCGGACTTCCTGGTTGGAAACCTCGGTCCGCTGGGCTCGACCGTCACGCTCACCTCGTCGCAGGTCATCAATGTCACGCAGAACACGCTGTTGAATGCCAATGCCGTGCTGATCATGCAGGATGGCAAACTCAACACCAGCATGATCGACAACTTCGGTGAGATCCGCTTTAACGGCCTGAACTCGCTGTTGTCGGCGAGCCTGATCGAGAACCACGGCCTGATCCGCGGGCGAGGCAAGACGGCGGCCGACATCAACAACACCGGCGAAATCCGCTCGGTCGGCTCTGACAACCTGACGTTCAACGGTTCGGTGTCCAGCGCCGGACAGATCAATCTCATCAGTGGCGGCGCGATTACTTTCGCCAAGCGACTGTTCAACAGCGGCCTGGTGGCGGTTGCGGGTGTGCTGGGCGTACCGGCGGGCATCACGAATACGGGCGCGGTTAACTTCACGACCGGGGTCTCCAGCGTAGCGGGCGCCCTGCACAACAACGGCGAAGGCACCGTTTCAGTCGCCGGAACTTCCACCCAATTCCTCGACGATGTCGGCCACAACGGCGAAGCGTTCTTCGTGGCCCCCTCCTCGGTGGCGTTTTTCAGCGGCAGGGTATTCGGCGATGGCGACTTCTCCGGCGGCGGCCTGCTCAGTTTTCTATCCACCAGCGACTACAGCCCGGGCAACGACAACCAGCCCGCGCTTGTGCGGATGGCCAACCATCTGCTGTTCCAGTCAGGCGCCACCCTGACGCTCGATCTCGGCGCGAATGAGAGCCACGATCAACTTCTGGACGAGGGGGACATTCAGCTTGCCGAGGTTCGCATCCTCATCGATCCGGCGTTTGCGCCCCAACCCGGCAAAGTCTATAATCTGGTGACCGCAAACAATATCACCTACGCCGGGCCCATCACCGTGGGCGGCACGCCACCCCTGCCGTATCAGTGGATACAGACTCCGACCGAACTGAGCATCTCCTTTATTCCCGAACCCTCAATCGCCGCCGGAATCTGCCTTGCATCCGCCCTGTTCCTGGGGCGCCGACGGCGAACCATTCCAGTCTGAGGATTCAGCCATGACCAGTCTCTCTCGCCGCTCAACATTAGTGGCGACGGCGCTTTCGGCCGTTGGCGTAGCGCAGGTGGCCACCGGCGCGGAACGTCCGGACGCCAGGCGCCGGTTCAAGCTCTGCCTTGCCTGCGGCCCGATTGGTGTGCCGGGCAATCCTCGCAAGGAACTGGAGTGGGCCTCGGAATACGGCTTCGAGGCGATCGAGCCAGCGGCGGGTTTCCTTGGCAAACTCTCCGACGCTGAATTGCAGCAGTATCTGGAACAGATGAAGCAGCGGGGACTTGTCTGGGGTTCAGCGGGCCTGCCCCTGCAGTTTCGCGCCGACGACACAGCCTTCGCGCAAGGCATGAAGGCGTTACCTGACTTCGCCCAGGCGCTGCGGAGAGCCGGTGTCACGCGGGTGGCCACCTGGCTATCGCCGGGACACAAGTCCCTGACTTACATGGCCAACTTCCGCCTGCACGCCGGACGGTTGCGCGAGGCGGCCAAGGTGCTGGGCGACCATGGCTTGCGCCTGGGGCTGGAGTATGTCGGCCCGAAGACATCGTGGTCCAGCAGCCGCTATCCGTTTATCCACACCATGGCCGAGATGAAGGATCTCATCGCCGAAATCGGTCGTGACAATGTTGGTTTCCTGCTGGATAGCTGGCACTGGTATACCGCGCAGGAGACGGAAGCCGATCTGCTTTCGCTGCGCGGTGGCGACGTGGTTCTGTGCCATCTGAACGATGCCCCGGCCGGAATCGCCGTGGACCAGCAGATGGACAACCGTCGCGACCTGCCGTGCGCCACCGGAGTCATCGACCTCAAGACATTCCTTGGGGCGATGGTGAAGATCGGCTACGACGGTCCGGCCGTCTGCGAGCCATTCAGCCAGAGTCTTCGCGGCATGAAACCGGAAGAAGCCCTTGCCACCGTCGCGGCCGCTATGAGAAAAGCCGCGGCGCTGGTGGAGTAGCCCATCACAGCGAAGAACGGGCCGGAACATCGATGCCCCAGGCCTAAAAAGCCCGCACGAACCGATAGAGCAAGCCGCGACCTGGCGGGCGAGGCTGCTCTATCTCATTTACTGGAAACATGTTACGGCCGCGACATTGGAGTGGGTCCCTTCTTTAACGCACACTTGCTCCCTGTGCCGATAATAATAATGGGAATATGTCAGCCGGGAGTGGTTTATGGCTCAGGAAGAGACCTGCTGTCCGCTTCTGAACGATTCGGATCTGAGGTGCAGCGCCAATCTGCGGCTTGATCGCATGGAGATGGCGTTCAAATACTGCTTTGGAGATTACCACTCCTGTCCTGTGGCGGCCGAGTTGCTCGAGGGTCAACTGGTTGGGGTTTCAGTGGGCGAAGGCGACTCGGAAGTTCTGGCCAGCCTGCCGGTTCTGCGCGAGTTTCAGCGCTGTTTCACTCATCATTAGGAAGTCACGATGTCGGCCGTTGCACAGGGACAGGCGCGCGGCGGCGTAAGGGCGAAGCTCGAAAGGCCACTGTCGCCGGAATTGCGCGGTTTGGTGACGTTTCTGGCGGCCGAACGAGGGCTGGCCGGGAATTCCGTGGCCGCCTATCGTCGGGACCTGGAGGACTTGGAGCGGTTTCTCGCCCCGCGCGGGCGGGGATTGCGATCGGCCGGGGTTGAGGACTATCGAAACTATCTGCAAGGACAGTCTCGTCTCCGAAAATCAACTCGCACGGTCACGAGGCGGTTGGCGGCCATACGGGTGTATCTGCGTTATCGGCAAACGCTGGGCGAGGACACCTCGGCGATATTGGATCAGCTCGACCGGCCCAAGCCCGAGCAGACTTTACCCAAGGTGCTGTCGCGGGCGCAGGTGCTGCGGCTGATCAACGCGCCGGATCCGAACTCGCCGCTGTTCTTCCGCGACGTGGCGATCCTGGAACTTCTGTACGCGGCCGGGCTTCGAGCCAGCGAGTTGTGTGATCTGAAACTGCTGGATGTGAACCTGAACGTCGAATGCCTGCGGGTGCTGGGCAAGGGAATGAGTGTATGAAGGAACGGATCGTTCCGGTGGGGCGAGCGGCGGTGGAGGCGATGCAGCGCTATCTGGCCGAGTGCCGCCCGAATCTGGACCGGCACAAGAGCGACAAGGTCTTTCTGTCGCGTACGGGCAAGCCACTGGATCGAGTGGCGCTGTGGATGCTGGTTGAGCGGCTGGCGCGCAAGTGCGGGTTGCTGTCGGAAGTGTCGCCGCATACGCTGCGCCATTGCTTCGCGACGCATCTTCTGGGCGGCGGCGCCGACCTGCGGGTGGTGCAGGAACTGCTGGGCCACAGCGATGTGAGCACCACGCAGATCTATACTCATGTTGATGAGTCGCGACTCAAGGCGATTCACCAGAAGTATCATCCAAGGCGATGAAGGAGCCATACATGGGGCTGAGCTATCGGGAAAACGGCGCGGGTCTGCCGCTGGTGCTGATTCATGGCTTCCCCTTCGACAGCCGCATGTGGGAAGACCAACTCACGGGGCTGGCGGACCACCACCGCGTCATCGCGGTGGAACTTCCGGGCTATGGCGGGTCGTCGCCACCCCGGCCGTTCACCGTCATCTCGGCGGCGGAGGAGACGCGAGCGCTTCTTGCGAGCGTCGGCGCGCTGCCGTGCGTGTTGGGCGGTCTGTCGATGGGCGGATATGTGTGCTTCGAGTTCGCCGCGCGGTTCATGTCCGATCTGAAGGCGCTGGTGCTGAGCGACACCCGCTGCGACGCGGACACACCCGAAGGCCGCCAGAACCGCGACCGGATGATCCAGGTGGCCAGGGAGCGCGGAGCGGCGGCCATCGCGGACCTGATGGAGCCGAAGCTGCTGGCGCCCGGAGCGGACGTTGCGGTGCGAGGCAGACTCCGGCGAATCATGGAGAGCATCCCGGTGGAGACGATCGCCCATACGCTGGCGGCGTTGCGCGACCGGCTTGACTCGACTGCGAGACTGGCGGGGATATCCGTCCCGACGCTGATTGTGCTGGGCGGCGAGGATGCCATCACCCCCAGATCCGCCGCCGAAACCTTACATCGCGGCATTGCCGGCTCAAAACTGGCGATCATCGACGGGGCCGGCCACATGCCTCCGATGGAAAAGCCCGGCCTGTTCAACCGTGCGGTGCGCGAGTTCCTCGCGGGTCTATGATCCATCATCGAGCCGCCGATGCGGCCCTGACGAGTCGATATTTGTCGCCGTTCCGAGATTGGCGACGGAGGCCATGCGGATCAGCGGGCGGAACCCGGTTTGCCGGCCGATGTGCCTGTCCGGCTCAAATGAGCTGTCCAGAAGACTCTGCCGCGTCTTCAGCGCTGGCCTGGAGATAGTAGTTTTGATCCGGCGGTCGGCATCGGATAGGCTCCCCGTGCAGAGGAGACAATCATGAACAAATCACGACGTGTTTTCATGGCCGGCGCCGCCCGGGCGGGCGTATTGGCCGCCTGTGCAAGCGTTGCCTCGGCCGGCGAACCGGCGCCCAGGGAAGGCGAAACCGTTTTCAAAGTTATCCCGATCGGCAAGGTCGAGAAACAGGGCCAGACATCGCGCATTCGCATCTTCGACGCCTATGTCGACGGCCTTCTGGGTCTGGACGCCTGGTCGCATGTGCATGTGTTCTACTGGTTCGACCAGAACGATGTCCCGCAAAAGCGGCGGATTCTGCGGGTAAGCCCCCGAGGCGACAAGAACAACCCCGAGACAGGCGTATTCGCCTGCCGGTCGCCGGTGCGGCCGAACCTGATCGCGCTGAGCGTTTGCAAGATTGTCTCGGTGGAGAAGAACATTGTGACGCTTGACGATATCGACGCGTTTGACGCCACACCCGTGCTCGACCTCAAGCCTTTCATTCCCATGGATGCACCGCCCTCCAAGGATGTGCGCGTTCCGGACTGGGCACGTCGCGGCCGACCCTGAGCAAGAGGCGACGGCAGGTTCGGTCCGTTGAACGCCGGAGCGGCTGCGGAGTAATCCAATGTTGGAGAGATCAAGTATGCCAACAACGCGCCTGCACCTCCGCAAGTCCGACTGGCTCGCTCGCAGTGTGGCCAAGTTGTTGTTCGCGGTCGCCGTCGGAGTGGTATTCGCCAACATTACCTTTGCGGCGCAGCCGTCGGCGCCGGCGGCCAAGCCGCTTCTGCCGGCAGCGCTGGCGGGACCGCTGAAGAACACCGAAGAGATCGTGTTCTGCTCGCGCTCAGCCTACGACGACGGCCACTGGTACGCCAACATCGGCTATTACTGCGACGACCAGAACCGCAAGGCCTACGCCGGCAACGGCAAACCGGATGCGGGCAAGCTCTATAAACTCAACGTCCGAACCGGACAGGCAAGCGTGCTGCTGGACCCCAAAGGCGGGTCTGTCCGCGATCCGCAGGTGCATTACGACGGGCAGAAGATACTTTTCTCGTATCGCCCCGCCGGGACCGATTTCTTTCACCTTTATGAGATCAACGTCGATGGCAGCGGCCTGCGACAACTCACCAGCGGCGAATTTGACGACATCGAACCGACGTATCTGCCTGATGGCGATATCATTTTCGTCTCCACTCGCTGCAAGCGCTGGGTCAACTGCTGGATGACCCAGGTGGCCGTGATGTACCGCTGCGACGCCAACGGCGGACGGATCACGCAGATCTCGGCCAACACCGAGCACGACAACACTCCCTGGGTGATGCCAGACGGTCGGATTCTTTACACCCGCTGGGAGTACGTGGACCGCAGCCAGGTGGAGTATCACCATCTCTGGACCATGAACCCCGACGGCACCGGCCAGCAGGTGTTCTATGGCAACATGCGCTCATGGATCGTCATGATCGACGCCAAGCCGATCCCCGGCACGCAGAAAGTGCTGGCCAACTTCTCGCCGGGCCACGGTGTCAACGAACACGCCGGACGGGCCACGATCGTCTCGGGCGAGACGGGCCCGGACGATGCGACTGCGCCGAAAGCACTGCACAAAGGCGGCCACATCCGCGATCCCTATCCGCTGTCTGAGGACCTATTCCTCATGGCCCGTGGCAACCAGCTTGTGCTGATGGACGACCAGAACCACGAGCAGGTTATCTACACCGACGCCACGAAGATCGGGCTGCACGAGCCGCGCCCGATCCGGCCGCGCCCGCGTGAACCGGTCATCCCCAGCCGGCTGAATCCCAAGGAGCCGACCGGCACCATGGTCCTGACGGACGTGTACCTGGGCCGCAATATGCCCGGTGTGGAGCGCGGGCAGATCAAGAAACTGCTGATTCTGGAATCGCTGCCCAAGCCGGTGAACTTCAGCGGCGGTCCGGACCTGGTGTCGTGGCTGGGCACGTTCACACTGGAACGCGTACTGGGCACCGTGCCCGTCGAACCCGACGGCTCGGCCAGCTTCCAAGTGCCCGCGCGCCGGCAGGTCTTTTTCGTCGCGCTGGACGAGAAGGACATGTCGGTCAAACGCATGCAGAGTTTCACCACGGTCATGCCCGGCGAAGTGCTCGGTTGCGTCGGCTGCCACGAAGATCGCAATCTGGCCCCGAAACACACGTCGACCGGCACGCTGCTGGCGATGCGCCGTCCGCCCAGCCGCATCGAGCCGTTCACGGGGCATCCGGATGTCCTTGATTTTCAGCGGGATATCCAGCCGATTCTGGACCGCTACTGCGTTGAGTGCCACAGACCCGAAAAACGCGAGGCTCACCTGCTGCTCACCGGCGACCGGGGAGCAACCTATTCTCATGCCTATTTCTCCGTCCTGGCCCATCGGCTGGTGACCGATGGCCGCAACGGCCTGGGCAATCAGCCGCCACGCAGCATCGGCAGTTCCGCCAGCCCCCTGCTGGCGTATCTGCGAAAGTACAACGCCAGCGAGCGCGACTGGCGCACCGTATGGCTCTGGATCGAGTCCGGCGCTCCCTACGCGGGTTCATATGCCGGTCTGCGCAACCAGTCGCAGCAGGCGACAGGCGGCAAAGCCAACTGGATCGTATTCGGACCCCAAAACGGGGTGTTGCAGAAGCGATGCGCCTCGTGCCATGAGGTCGCTCCAAATGTGACCAGGAACGAACGGCCGCTGCCGTTCAACGACGATGTGCGGCGCAAGCAGCCCAACGTGATGGGCCGGCCCACGGGCAATTACGAGCGGTTGGTGCTTCCCAATGATCCTATGGCCCGTTTTGCCGACGACATCATTCAGAACTTCACCCGCCCGGAACTCTCGGCCATCCTGCTGGCCCCGCTGGCCAAATCGGCCGGTGGCTGGGGAAGCTGCGGCGCGGTCTTCAAGGACCGCAACGATCCGGACTACAAGGCAATCCTGGGCGCCTTGCATCGCGGCAAGGAACTGCTCGACCGCGAGCCGCGCTACGGCGCGGCCGGCTTCAGGCCCAACTGGCAGTACATCCGCGAGATGAAGAAATACGGCATATTGCCGGCCGCATTCGACCTGGCAAGAGATCCCGTTGACTGGTTTGAGCTCGATCAGAAATACTGGCGGTCGGCGTGGTACACGCCCTGATCCGGGTTGCTAAAATCGGGCAATGTCCTCCGATCTGCTCATGCCTTCGGACGTCCCGGCACGGCCGGAGGAACCTCGATCGCCGCGCTGGTTTGCGGTTCCCGCAGTGGTGGCACTCGGACTGGTCGGAGCGTTCGTTCTCATCGCCCGCTGGTCCGGCAATGACATGGACATCGAGTCCGAACTGGTGTTGGCCATAACACAGGGCATGACCCCGGAACGGCGCGCCGACTTGTCCAACCGCATCGTGAAGGTGATCGAGCGCGGCGATCGCTGGCGGACCGATCCGGCATTTCCGCTGCTCGCGCTGGGGCGGGTCTGGGAGAACGAACCCCGCACCGGCGATGCCGCAGCGCTTGCCGCGCGCCGCCGGGCCTTGCAGACGCTGCTGGCTCAGACTACGTCAGCGGATACTTCGAGACGCAAGGCCGCCGTTCTGGCGTTGGCGTTCTGGAGAGACGCCACCGATGCCAACTCCGTTCGCCGTGCGCTGCTGGAGCGGCTTGGTGACGCCAGAGAAGATCTCGATGTGCGCATCGCCGCCGCCGCGGCCCTGGGCTCGATGGCCGGGCTCGCGGATCAACCCGTGATCAGTGCCTTGGAACAGGCCCATCGTTCCAGTGAGGGTCGCGACGCCGAGCTTTCCTGGAACGCCGGCCTGTCGCTGGCGCGCCTGGGCCATCCATCGGCCACGCCAACGCTGCTGGCGCTTCTGGACCGTGCCGTTCTGGAGAAATTGACCATCTACGACCGCCACGCCGACCCGATCAAGCCACCGCAGCGCAACCTCAACGAGGCCGAAATCGAACGGTTCCTGATCAACGCCATCGGCGCCGCCGCCAGATGCGTCGACCCGGCCGTTCAAGCCCGCCTCCACGAACTGGCGCGATCCGATCCCTCGCCGCGCGTACGGGCGGCGGCCAAGCGGTGAGCGCGAATCTGGTCCATGGAATCCCGACGCCGCTTTCGTTGAGCGTGTAGATGGTATGATGGTCAGGCAAAGGAGAACGCCCATGCTCAATCGCCGTCATCTGCTCGCCGCGTCCGCCGCTTCGCTGATGTCCTCTGTCGCCTTGGCCGCGGAGCCCGCCGCCGACAAGGCGATGCCGCGCCTGCCGCGCGTCAGGGGAAACCCGATCTGCCTGTCCACCTATTCCATCTGGCGTTTCAAGGAGGGACTGCAACTTCCGATGGAAGACTGCATTCGCATGGCTGCCGCCTGGGGCTTCGACGGCATCGAACTGCTGCACATGCAGTTCGAGAAACAGGCCGACGAGCCGGGGTATCTACAGAAGCTGAAGAACGTCTCCTTGCGTGAGGGGATGCCCATCGTTGGTTTGTCGATCCACCAGGGTTTCTGCTCGCCGGACGCCGCCAAGCGCAAACAGCACATCGACCACACGATCAAGTGCATCGAGATTGCGTACAAGCTGGGGATTCCCACGATGCGTCTGAACACTGGTCGCTGGGGCACCAGCAGGAACTTCGACGAGCTGATGAAGAACCGCGGCATCGAACCGACGCTGCCGGGATTCACCGATGAGGACGGCTTCAAATGGGTGATCGACTCGATCCAGCGGTGCCTGCCTAAAGCGCAGGAGTGCGGCGTGACATTGGCGCTGGAGAACCATTGGGGGCTGGCGCGCCTGCCCGAAGGACAGATGCGCATCATCAACGCCATCAACTCGCCGTGGCTGGCGGCCCT
>CAYSSA010000044.1:10221-22772 GCA_964433485.1 uncultured Tepidisphaeraceae bacterium
CAATTGTCTGGAAGACCCCTACGACAAACTCGAAGTGATCGCTCCCAAGACCGTGTTTGTTCAGGCCAAGACCTACTACGGCGGCGGCCTGTGGTACACACTGGACCTGGACTACGGCCGCATCGCCGGAATTCTCCGCAGACAGGACTACCGCGGATGGGTGTCGCTGGAATTTGAGGGCCAGGAAGACTACACGACGGCCATCCCCAAGAGCCTGTCAATGCTGCGCAAGGCGTTCGCGGCCTGATGACAAACGGTTTCCGGACGCCGCAAACGTCGTCCATCGACGGACGTACAAAGGCTTGAACACTTCAACCGAGGTTCCATCATGCAGATGTGGTTGTGGATTGTCGTCGGATTGACTGTGGTGCTGGTTTCCTGCGCCGCCCAGCCGCCACAGATGAATTACCCCGCGGTGGATGAGCTTCCCCAACGCGCCGAACTGCCCGATCCCTTCCGCTTTGAGGACGGATCGCGCGTCCGCAGTCGCGAAGACTGGCCACGCCGGCGCGAGGAACTGCTTAACCTGATCCTCCACTACGAATACGGCCGGGTCCCGCCGCCACCGGGAAATGTCAAGGGACCGCTCGTTTCCGAGGAGAACAATGGCTCGCTCGGCGGCATCGCCCGAACGGTGCTGCTGGAGATGGGCCCCGAGGATCGCAAGCTCACCACGCGCGTGGAGATACTCACGCCCGCGGGACCAGGGCCCTGGCCGGTCATTGTCCGCGGCGACCTCTGCTGGAAGCGTCTTCCAGCGGAAATTCTCGCCGACGCCACGCGCCGGGGATATGCAGTGGCCGAGTTCGACCGCACCGACTTCGCCCCCGATTCCAAGGACCGCACCAAGGGAATCTACGCGGCCTATCCCGGCACCAACTGCGGCGCGGTGGCCGCCTGGGCCTGGGGCTTTGCCCGCGTGGTGGACTATCTCTGGGAACAGCCCTGGGTGGACCGGGAGAAGATCATCGTGACCGGCCACTCCCGCGGCGGCAAGGCGTCGCAACTGGCCGGGGCGCTGGATACACGAGTGGCTCTGACCAATCCCAACAACAGCGGCTGCGGCGGGGCGGGGTGCTATCGCCTGCAGGCAACCAAGTCCGAGGACATTGCCGCCATTACCAGGAACTTCCCCTACTGGTTTGCCGCGGACTTCACCTCGTTTATCGGCAAGGTCGATCGTCTTCCGTTCGATCAGCACTCCGTCAAGGCGTTGGTTGCACCGCGTGCCTACCTGAGCACCGAGGCGTTGGGCGATCTCTGGGCCAATCCGCAAGGAACCCAGCAGTCGCACCTGGCCGCCAGGGAAGTGTGGGATTTCCTCGGCGCTCCGCAGCGCACGGCGATTTTCTTCCGCGAGGGCAAACACGAGCACAACCGGGCAGACTGGAATGTGCTGATGGACTTCGCCGACAAGGTTCTGCGCGGCAAGACCGTTGAAACCAGCTTCGACAACTTCGCCTTCCCCACCGAACCCAAGCCTTATACCTGGCGAAGGCCATAGGCGGCATGGACGTTACGAAGGCGCCAGGCCGCTGCACGGCCAGACGGGAATGTTTCGCGCAACCCAGAAAAGACACACCAGCCAAACGACCGCCCACCCGACGCGCGGACGGTCCAGCAATGTCGGCAGGCGCCGGGTGAGCCTCGAGCACAATTCCCAGGCCACCGCAGGGATCGCCAGGCACATCAGCGCGTTGCATCGCAGCGCCGACAGAACGCGGCCATGCAGAAGCTGATGGACCGCCCGCTGCGAACCGCATCCGGGGCAATGCAGCCGCGTGAGTCGATGAAACATACACGGCGGGAACAGACCGCGCTGACGGGACGGATCGTGGCGATAATAGTGAACAGCCGCTGCAACCACCGCCACCGCACCGAGAACCAGGACAACCGCTCGGGCGGCGCCCCAGGCAAGCGCGCGATGCGAGGCGGAGTTGTCGCGAGGCTGCATCATGCGCCAGCGAGCAGGGCCGCCCCCCAGATCAGGGTCGCCACCAGCCCGAAGCCGAAGCCGGCCCAGCACCACGTCTTGGCGCTGGCCGAGGACTGCATTGCGCCCTGCCAGTCGCCGATGGCCAGTTTGCTGTTGACTTGCGATGCCTTGACCATCGCGACGATGCCAAACGGCAGGCAGCACAAAAGTGTGACGAGAACTGCCTGGGGCATGTAGCTGGGAACCCTGCCCACCATGCCGCCCGGAGGAAACGGCTGTTGATACTGTGGCGGGGTCGCGTACTGCACCGGCGGCGCGTACACCGGCGGCACAGGCGACGGTTGCGGCGGCGGTTGCGGCATCGCTCTGGCGGTGTTGGCGGCTGCGCCGCAACGCGGGCAGAATCGGACATTGGGGTCAATGGGCGCGCCGCAGGATTGGCAGAACATGAACACTCCTCTCAGGCAATTCGGCGCGCCATCGTAAACCACGCGCCGGACAAAAGAAAGCCTGCTCATCTCCACAGCGAAATCAGCAGTCCGCCCGCGAAAATCACCACCAGCAGGCAGATGATGAGAATCGTCGCCATCGACCATGTCGAGGACAACGGCGGCTGGTCGATGAATCGCCCGCAATGATGGCAGCGATCGGCGTCCTCATTGACCATCTTCCGGCAGTGCGGACAGGGCATCAGGTCCGGCTCATCGTGGTCGCTCATCTCCTCGGGTTCGGGACCTTCGGGATCGTAATCGGGGTTGGCTGGCTCTTGTGACATAACGCTGGACGCCAAATGCTCTAACTGATGCTGATCTTCAGTGAATCTCCCGCATTCAGCAGCAACTCCGGTTCGAAACTCACCCGAGCCTTCTGCCCGGTGAACCGCACGCCAGCCACAATCGCCTTGCCGCCGAGGTTCACGGCCATCTGCGCGGGCGGATGATCCCCCGCGAATACCAGGTTGAGCGTCCCGAGCCGCAGCTTGCCGTGACGCACCTCCAGCACGCACGCCTGACCCTTCTCCGTGAGAATCTGTGAATAGCTGCCCCACCCCTCGGCCGCCGTGAATGCGGCTTTGAACGCTCGCGGATTCAGCCGCGGAGCGAAGCCGATGATCCCCCTGGGCCCATGATGCTCGAATCCGCAGATGTTGATGAACAGCCCGTAGACGGCCATGGCCCGGGCATAATGATCGCCGCACTCCACCTCGTTATATGGATTGCGGCGCAGCGGATGGTAGCGATCGTGGATCGAACGGGCGATGGCCAGCCCCTCTGTCAGCATCCCCTCCGCAATCATGTGCCCGGCCACCTGGTACTCGAAGCCGGTCATGCACTCGTTGAAATACATCGCCGACCAGGCCGACGGGTGGTTCTTGAACTCCACCGACTGCCCGAACGGATGCGTGACCATCAGCAGACCCCCTTCTCCCGCCATCGCGTACCAGCGCCCGGGCTTGTGCGCCGAGCGATAGGGGCCGACATCCGGCGTGTAATTGTATTTCCACAGCGACACCAGCGCCTTGCGCACATGTTCCTGTGGCATAATGCGCCCGATGCCCGCCTGAAAGGCCCATGAATCGGCGAACACCTGATCGATATGACAGCCATGATAGGCGCCCACTGCGGCCAAGTGTTGCTTATCCGGTACCTGAATGTAGTACTGGTACTCTTCCTTCCACGTCAACTCGTCCAGCTTCCTGCTCCCGATGTCAAAAATGCCCCGGCAGGTTCGGGCGAACTCGGCGTCGCCGACCTCGGTTGCCATCTCCTCGGCCGCCCGCAGGCTGGCAAGATACATCCCCGAAAGCCATGGAGAATACCCGAACCAGTCGGCATCCAGCGTGTTCCATTGCGCCCCTTCGAGCACGCCGTCGCCGTTGCCGTCCTTCCTGATGAGATACTCGACGGCCAGCTTGACCTTCGGCCACACACCCTTGAGCCAGTCGGCGCTGGGCGACATCTGATGCTCACGGTAACAGCGGAGAATCGTGCCCGCCTGCCCGTCGATCGCCGGCCCGCGATTGAGTTCGCCGCGATGCCCGATGCACCCGGTCTTCTCATCCATGCCGATGCCCAGGTCCACGCGCTGTCGGGTGTCGCGCTCCAGTTCGGGAAACAGCCGGGCCACCGCTTGTGCGTACTGCCAGACATGTGTACAGGTGCCCTCACAGCAGCCGACACCTTCCCATCCGTAGAACCGCCCGTTGCCCAGCCGGTAGCAGGTGGATGTGGCCAGGATCGACGCATTCAGATGCACCCGGTCCAGGAACCAGTAGGGCAGCGTTGAGTCATACCAGGTGTCGCGCCACAGCCGCGTCGAAGCGTACAGCGATTCCAGCCGCCCCGCCACCGCGCTGGCCACGGCCCCGGCCGTTCCAAATTTCTTTGCATACCAGCGCCCTTCATGCGGAGCCAGCTTCGGAATCGTCAGGTTCGGGAAACACCAGGCCACAACGAAGCTGACCACCCCATCTTTGCCCGGATCGACAACCAGCCGCCGGGCAACCGAACCAACGAGCTTCAATCCCACCGGGCGCGTGGCGGACTCCTGGGCGTTGGCGGCCGGCGTGTCGAACAAACCAAGCGGCACGAGTTGATCGGGCAGAATCGGCGAGCCGCGCACGCCCTCGACTCCAACGCACGCCAGACAAAGCGTGCCGTAGTCGTGCCGCTGCTCCAGCGCCACGGGCGGTCCGGCCGGAAGATCGCTGAATACGATTTGATCCACACCGATGTTCCCCCACGGCCCACTCTCGTTGTCCACGATCTGAAGCTGGGCGGTCTTGCCCTGCCACTGGCGCGTATCGATCGAAACCGGCCCCATGCGGTTGTCGTTCTTGCCGGTAACAGAGGCGACGGTCCTCTTGTCAATGATGAGGTTCACACAGGTCTTGGCCTTGTGCGAACCGCCGCCAATCAGGAGGTTGATGTAGTTGCGTTCGATGGCAAAGGCCCTGGAAGTCAGCGTGCCGATGTGCCGATCGCCGCCGGACACATCCTCGCCACCGCGAATGTTGTGGCTGTTGACCAACCGCTTGCCCACCGCGCCCACATCGCCCTGATACGCCGGGATCTTCTCCTTCTCGATGGGCCCGGGACCGAAGGCGGTTCCGGTCGCCGTCCAACCTTCGTAGCTCTCCTTCTCGAAGTCTTCGAACACGATGTCCGGCCGCGCGGTCGGAGCGGCCGGCTCAGGAAGCCCCTCGATGCTGCATTCCACCGCCACCAGTTTCTCGCCGCGGAGAATCCGATTGCGACGCAACGCCGACTGAGGCGCCGTGGTGTACATCCCGACGGCGTTCTCGATCCACCCGGCCAGTTCCACGTCAATCGGAACTGCCGCGGTGTTCCGAATCGTGAATCGCAGCACCGTCGCCGGGAGAGACGACTCATCCGAACTAAGCGGAATATAGGGAGAGAAGGCCTCCAGTGTGATGGCGGCCGGGCAGTCGGGGTCTTTGTATGTCACGATGCCAATCGGATACTCGCCCCGGAACTTCACCTCCACAAAACCCCGCTTATCCAGCGGTCGCATCTGCGTCTTGCCGTCGGCGACAATGCGGATCGCGAAACCCTGCTCCAGTGGCGAAGCCGGTCCCATCGGATTCGCGTAGTGCCCGTCGCCGGTGGCGACATGCTTGTTGAAAATATCCCAGTGCCACAGTCGGCCATCGCCGCCGAGATACAACTGACCGGCGCCAATACCTCCCACGGGCATTCCGATCTTATCCAGCTCCGGTCCGGTCCAAACCTCGGGAGTTCCCCGTTCAGTCAGCGCGGCGACCCACTCGGGCTTGAGCTTTTTGTCGGGCGGCACGAGCTTGGCAAAGTCCTCGTCAACGAACGGACCGGCAAAAGCATGCCCGACCGGCGCCATCAGCGCCGTCGCGGCAACCGACACCGCCTGCAAGACATTACGTCGAGACGGCGAGGACGAACAGTCGCAGGAGCCAGGGCGGCATGGGCCGGGATTCCGGTCATGGGGCATGATTTCTCCTTGGTCGCGATCGGCGACGTCTATCCGAAGTATCCGGGCATCGGCACGCGGGATCAAGCGCAAAAGCCGCCGGAAACCACATTGATTCGGCTTCCGCTCCGGCGTCGCGACGCGTTATTCGGACCGGCGTCCAGGGCGTATCGTTTGACGCTCCGCCCATCGGAACGTAGGATCGAATCTTTACGACGGCTTTGGCGTTAGGAGACGCATGAACGAATCTCTGGACCGAAAATCGGATCCCCGCTTCTGGGCGAATTTCGCCCGCTACGCTAACCCTTCCTCCGGTACGGCCGCCCTTCCCGGCGGCGCTGCGGTGTCGCCGGTCAACATGCCCGCGGCGCCGGTTCCCCCGGGATACGCCCGCTACCGGGAGATGACCCTCGAGGAGATGCTCCTTGAAAACCGCGTCATCTTCCTCGTCGGCGAGATCAACTACATCTCCGCCGCTCGCGTTTACATGCAGATGCTCTATCTCCAGAGCCAGAAACGCGACCAGGACATCAACCTCTACATCAACAGCCCCGGCGGACACGTCACCGACACACTGGCCATCTATGACGTCATGAACTTCCTCAGTTGCGACGTCGCCACCTACTGCATCGGCGAATGCGCCAGCGGCGGCGCGGTTGTCTTCATGGCCGGCAAGAAGGGCAAACGCTATATCCTCCCCAACGCCAAGGTCATGATCCATCAGCCCTTCGGCGGCGTCTACGGTCAGGCGTCCGACATCGAGATCCAGGCCGAACAGATCCTCAAGGACAAGGAAAACCTGCTCGCCATCATGGCCCGATGCACCGGACAGACCATCGAACGCATCCGCGAGGATTCCGAACGTGACCGCTTCTTCGACGCCAAGGAGGCCGTGGCCTACGGCATCTGTGACGAGATCATCGGCGAAGTCGACCAGCAGAAGAAATAACCCATGACACAAGATAATTACATGGTTCCGATTGTCATTGAAAAATCCGGCCGGGGCGAGCGCGCCTACGACATTTACTCCCGCCTGCTCAAGGATCGCATCATCATCCTCTCGGGCCCGGTGGTGGACGAGACGGCCGCCATCATCGTTGCTCAGATGCTCTTCCTGTCCAATGAAGACCCCAAGGCCGACATCCAGTTCTACATCAACAGTCCCGGCGGCAGCGTGTCGGCCGGCATGGGCATTATCGACACCATGCGCTTCATCCGCTGCGAGGTCGCGACCACCTGCATCGGCATGGCCGCTTCCATGGGCGCATGCCTGCTGGCCGCCGGCACGCACGGCAAGCGCTACGTGCTTCCCAATTCCCAGGTGATGCTGCACCAGCCGCTTCTGGGTGGCGTGCTGCAGGGCTCGGCCACGGACCTGGGCATTGAAGCCAAGCATATGATCCGCTTGCGAGAACGTCTCTATCGCATGATGGGCCAGTTCTGCGGCAAGACCTACGAAGACATCCACCGCGATTTCGACCGCAACAAGTGGCTCTTCGCGGAAGAAGCGGTGCAATACGGCTGCGCCGACAAGATTATCGAGCGCGCCCCGGACGCGATCCGCCCGGCGATTGAACCCGACAAAGACCAGTAGAACAGCATCCCCCTGCCATCCCTGCGCCTTCAGGCACAATACCATCGCGAGCAAGGCATATCGCCCGTGGTCTGCTCATTGAAACCTGGCCATCCCGGACGCGGCCGCGACCATTGGCGACGAAGCCGGCTTAACGTGTTCGCGGCTCCCATTGCCGCTTGTTGCGCGTTGTCGACGGATCGCTCGGATCGTAGCGAAGACTCGACTCGTGCATCCACTGGGCATGACCGTCGTGGAAAAGGACATTGGCGCCGCGGCCGTGGCGGTAGGCCACGATGTTGGCCTTGTCGGGCGGCTCATGCTTCTCGCCGTAGTAGGGATCGAAATACCGCAACGTGCCGTTGGGAGTCCCGCCGATGCTGACACCTTCGTTGGTGGCGTCGACAAACTGAATCTTCTCCGCGGGCACATGCACCTGCACGACCTTCCATGCGTTGAGATAGTCCGGAGCGATGGACACGCTCATGCCGGGGAACTGCGTGTAGTTCATGCCGAAACTGTTGTGCAGGGTGTAACCATCCTTGTTGGCCCGCAGTTCCGAGAGCGGCGCGTCGGGACAAACAACCCCGGCCGGATAACGACCGCTCGACGGGTTCGTCGCCCGCAGAGCGTTGGCAAGCGTGGTGACCTGAAACCACCAACGCCGCGGACCGCTCGGCGGCACCGGCGGCTCGGGGCTCGGCGGCCATCCACCCCCGGATTGACTCCACCCCCAGTAGCCGGGAATGTGCCAGCCCTTGAACTCGTTCTGGTACAGCTGATCCACCACGCCGAGTTGACGGATATTGCTGAGGCACTTCAGGCTTCTTGATGCCGCGCGCGTGCGGTTGAGCACCGGCAGCAGAATGGCCACCAGCACCGCAATGATGCCGATCACCACCAGCAACTCCACCAAGGTGAATCCTTGCCTGCGCCGCATCCATTCTCCGTGCCACACGAAATGCCGTCAGACGTGTCTTCAGAAGACGAACCAGTCATCGACACTATACCACCGATCCAGTCCCCGGGCCAACGGATTCGCGTCGGCGAAGTGACATCCGGATACTCCACAGGCCTGCTTGCCGCCGGCGTATGACCATCTGGCAGACTCATCGCCGCAACCCGATGTATCCGCGTGATTTGCAACCGATACTCACCACGGAACGGCCGCGGGTCAGGCATGATGCGCAACTGGAACATCATCAGCGCCGCCGGCGTGAGGAGGAAATGTCAACCAGCGCATGGAGTGCGACTCATGCGGCGCGGACTTCACTCTGACGTCTCGATGCCGAGGTCCTTTACTTTCTTGTTCAGCGTGTTTCGATTGATGCCGAGGAAGTCGGCGGCCTTGGTTTTCACGCCGGCGCACCTGCCCAGAGCGCGTTCGATCAGCGCTGACTCCACCTGGTCGATGAGCAATTGATAGATCTCTCCCTCTCGCATCTCATAATCGGCGATCGCCTGCTCCGAGAGGCGACGGCACAGCGTTTCGATCGACTCCGAAGACTGCGTCGTGCGCCGTTGCTGGGCGAACATCCGCACCGGCAGCGGCAGGAGATCCTCCGTGAATTCCTCGCCGCGCGCCAGCACCACCGCCCGCTCGATCGCGTTCTCCAGCTCGCGCACATTGCCCGGCCACGGATAACGCATCAGGATCGAGAGCATCTCCCGGGAGATCTTCTTCAGGTTCCGGCCGTTGATGGAATTGTACTTGTCCAGGAAATGATCCGTCAGCCTGGGAATGTCCTCCCGCCGGTTGCGCAGCGGCGGAAGGTATACATTGACGACATTGAGGCGATAGTAGAGATCCTCGCGGAAGTTGCCCCGAGCCACTTCCTGCATCAGGTCGAGATTGGTCGCCGCGACCACGCGGACATCCACCTTCACCGGCTGGGTGTCGCCCACGCGCTCGA
This sequence comes from uncultured Tepidisphaeraceae bacterium, assembly GCA_964433485.1. Lineage (GTDB taxonomy): Bacteria > Planctomycetota > Phycisphaerae > Tepidisphaerales > Tepidisphaeraceae > JANYKD01. The sequence continues at coordinate 19,610 of CAYSSA010000044.1, forward strand.
ACTCCCGCTCCTGGAGCACTCGCAGAAGTTTCACCTGCAACTGCGGCTCCATGGTGCCGATTTCGTCGAGGAAGATGGTCCCGCCGCTGGCCGCCTCGAACCGCCCCACCTTGTCGCGTATGGCGCCGGTGAAAGAACCCTTGACGTGGCCAAACAGCTCCGATTCCAGCAGGGTTCCGGTCAGCGCGCCGCAGTTGACCCGCACAAATGTCTTGTCTTTGCGCGGCGAGTTGTAGTGAATGGCCTTGGCGATCATCTCCTTTCCCGTGCCCGTCTCGCCGAGGATCAGCACGGTGGCCCGTGAATTGGCGACCTGGCCGACCGTGTTGAAAACCTCGTGCATCGCGGGGGAATCACCGATGATGTTCTCGAAGCGATAGCGGTCGCGCACCTGGGCCCGCAGCTGGGCGTTTTCCTCAAGAAGCTGGTCCTTCTGCCTCATGACCAGCCGGTTGATTTGAATGGCCTGCGAAAGGAACGATGCCACCACGGTCAAGAAGCGGACATCCTGCTGGAGGTCGTCCTCGCTGGTGAACAGGCGATCGGCCGAGAGCGCTCCGGCAATTCGGTTCTCGATGCGAATCGGCACGCAGAGGAACGCCACGGCCCGATCCAGCTTTGCCAGATCGCGCGAGAAGGTACGATTGAGGAAATCCGGTTCCTTGCGAATGTCGGGGATCACTCTTGGCCGGCCTGTGGCCAGCACCAACCCCGTGACACCCTCGCCCACCGCGTAAACACCCCGTTCGATCTGATCCTGAGTGAAGCCCACCGCCGCTTCGATTCGGGCGCATCCCGATGATTCATCAAGAAGCACCAGCGTTCCTCGAAGCATATCCAGTTTTTCCATAAGGACTTGCATCACCTTTGAAAAAGTCTCGCCAAGCTCAAGGGTCGATGACAGAATTGAGGAGATGCTTCCCACCACCGCCATCTCGCGGTCGGCACGGCTGATCGATGCTGAAGAATCGGGCAGTGATTCGGAGGACGGCATATTGCTCAGATTGTAGGCAATGGGCCCGATTGGGCAACGCATAAGGTTGGAATATCCCACGGCCCGGTTTCTGACTGCGGACGGAGGATCGCCGCGTCGAGGTTTTGTTGCCCGAAGCGGTTGCAGCGAACTCGAAGACCGCGATAATGCCCCAAGTACCCGAGGTCCACACGTCTATGTCAACTAAGCCCCGCAACCTCGTCGAGGAACGGCTCGGAGTGGCCGTCTCCAAGCCCGTCATCAAGGAGGTTCCAGCGCCAGCCACAGACCCGAGGCGCCCTGTTCAATCGGATTCGCCAAAGGCGCCGCCACCGTCGCCGGCCGCGCCCCCGGAAGCCCCGCAGGTGCGCGGCGTTTCCCAGCAGCCGCTTCTTTTTGAGTGCGCCTGGGAGGTCTGCTGGCAGCTCGGTGGCATTTACACGGTTCTGCGGACCAAGGCCCCGGCCATGCAGCGGCGATGGGATGATCGCTACTTTCTCATCGGGCCGTACAACCCGGCCACGGCCGCCGTCGAGTTCGAGGAACGCCCCACCGAAGGCTGGGTTCGCACCACGCTCGACCGGCTGCGCGAAACCGGAATGCAGTGCCATTTCGGGCAGTGGCTCATTCCCGGCCGGCCCAAGGCCATTCTGCTCGACTACCGGGCGCGTTTTGGCGCCCTCCACACGGATAAGTACCTGATGTGGAAGGACCACGGCATCGGGACCGACGCCTCCGATGGCGAGGTGAACGAAGTCATCGCCTTTGGCTTTGCCGTTGCCGAGTTCTTCCGGAATCTCACTGAGGTTCTGCCCGATCGCCAGATCCTGGCGCATTTTCATGAATGGATGGGCGGCGTGGCCATACCGCGCATCGCCCACCTGCGCATTCCCGTCACCACGATCTTCACCACCCATGCGACGCTGCTCGGGCGATACCTGGCCAGCGATCAGCCTGACTTCTACAACAACCTCGATCACATCCATCCCGACGACGCCGCGCGCCATTACAATATTTTCCCTCGATTTCAGATTGAACGGGCCGCGGCACATGCCTCCACTGTCTTCACCACGGTCTCCGAAGTCACCGCCGTCGAGGCCGAAAAACTGCTGGGACGGCCGGCCGACGTGATCGTGCCCAATGGGCTCAACATCCAGCGGTTCGCCGCCCTGCACGAATTCCAGAACCTGCATCGCGAGTACAAGGAGAAGATCAATAAGTTCGTCATGGGGCACTTCTTCCCCAGCTACACCTTCGACCTCGATCGAACGCTCTACGTGTTCACCTCCGGAAGGTACGAGTACCGCAACAAGGGCATGGATATGTTCATTGAGTCGCTTTGGCGGCTCAACCAGCGGCTCAAGGCCATGCCCGACCGTCCAACGGTGGTGGCCTTCATCATCACCCGCGCCGCCACGCGAAACATCAATGTGCAGGTGCTCCAGAACCAGTCGATGTTCGAGGATCTCCAGACAACCTGTCACCAGATCGAACGCGACATGGGCCAAGTGCTCTTCCGCGCCGCGGCCAACGGCCGAATGCCCACGTTCCAGGAACTGCTCAGTCAGGACAACACCGTCAAGCTCAAGCGCGCCATTCACGCCTGGCGCACCAACCGCCAGCCGACCATCGTCACCCATGACATGGTCGATGACGCCAATGACCCGGTCCTGAAGCATCTTCGACACCGGCAGATGTTCAACGCGGCCGACGATCCGGTGAAGATCGTGTTTCATCCCGAATTCGCCACGGCCACCAGCCCGTTGCTCAACCTTGATTACGAGCAATTTGTCCGCGGTTCGCACGTCGGCATCTTCCCCAGCTATTACGAGCCCTGGGGCTACACGCCCATGGAATCGCTGGCGCTTGGTGTGCCCGCCGTCACCACGGACCTGTCCGGGTTCGGCGCCTATGTCGAGCGCCACGTCGCCGACGCCGAAAGCCAGGGAATCAAGGTTCTCAAACGGCGATGGCACGCCTTCGAGCATGGCTGTGAGGACATGGCCAACTATCTCTACAATTTCTGCCAGCTCAGCCGCAGACAGCGGATCGAACTGCGAAACCGCGTGGAACGACTGAGCGAGATTTTCGACTGGACCCAGCTCGCGCAGCACTATCACGACGCGCATCAGTTGGCCATGGAGCGCGCCAGCGCGTCGCGGCCGGGCGCCATCGAGGTCAGGATGGTCT
>CAYSSA010000045.1:0-921 GCA_964433485.1 uncultured Tepidisphaeraceae bacterium
GTGAAATGGGATCACGCCACCATGGCATGGTGGAATTTCGGGTTCGAATCCCGATAACTCCATTTTCAACCTTCATTCAGATCTCGCCAGGGCCGCAAACGGCGAACTTGCGTTCGCACTTGAGGGTTTCCCTGCGCGCATCCTCGACGCTTTGGCGGGCGAAAGTCCGTGTTCGCCGGTTGCGGCCGCAGATTGAGCGAACCATACGGGGTTCCGCCCATCCGGGCGTCACTCTTGGACGGCTCAGAGCCTGTTGAAGCGAGATGGCTGACGCTGCCGCTCGTTTCACAGCATGCTTGAAAGTCACATCAGTAAGTTCGGCCTGACGCCAGTTGCTCTTTCCCTCGACGCACCCGCCATTTCTCTCCGCAAGTGTCCGATCCGCATTGCCGTGATCGCAGGGGTTCCCTGTTTTCGGGCAACTGACCGCCGACCACGGGCTACAGACCAGCATCTATTTCGCTATTTCACTTGACCTCGACGCCGGCGCGCCTAAAGTCCTGCGACCCGTCCGGCGGTACTGGCCCGCCGAAAATAACTACATTCCGTCTGGAGGTATTGCACGATGTTCGAGACCCTTGAGAATCGTACGCATTTGTCGGCCACGAGTACTCTTAAAGCGGGCGTTCTGACCGTGAAGGGCACCAATGCCTTTGAGAGCATCACCATTCAGGGCAATCCGCAGGTAGTCGCTCAGGTTGTTATTGTGGACTACACCACCCAGAAGGTGCTGCACAGCAAGATGTACACCAAGCCGGGCATCACCAAGGTGATCGTCTACGGTTATGGCGGCAACGACGTTATCGTCAACACCTTGGCTACACTGACCTCCAACCGCACCGCCAAGCTCACGAACACGCCGTTCTGGGCTGACGGCGGACCCGGCAACGATGAAATCACCGGCGGCGGCGGCAACGACAC
>CAYSSA010000045.1:1017-5695 GCA_964433485.1 uncultured Tepidisphaeraceae bacterium
GGTCTCGGCAACGACACCCTCGTCGGGGCGGCCGGCAAAGACCGGCTCGACGGCGGCGCCGGCAACGATCTTCTCAGCGCGAAGGACGGCGAGGTTGACGACCTGTATGGCGGCCCCGGTACTGACAAGGCCGTTTACGACCACGCCTCCAATGTCTTTGACAACATCTTCAACAACGACATCGAGACCAAGGTCTGATGGCCGGCGAGATTTGTTTTCAGAACCGCGCCGTGCGTTTCCCCCGCCTCACGGGATCTCCCATTCAAGAATCCCGCCGGAGAAATCCGGCTTGAGTTGCGCTTCGATGCGCAGGCCCGTGGTCTCCACGGAATCGAATTTGACCTCGTTGAACTGATCCTTCAGTGTGCCATAGGCGCCGGCGCCTGTCACCGGCAACCACTGTTCGCCTTTGAGATGCAAAAGCGTCCATGAAGCCGGCACTCGACAGCCGCCCCGGCCTTCGTCGTCGAACCAATAGACCCGGACCGACGAGACTTTCCGGGGCTTCTCGAAGGTCCACTGGATCCATTCCTTGCTGCCCTTGTGATTCCACCAGGTGAAGCGGGGAATGGTCTGATCCCCCGAGCTTCGCGGCAGTCGTTTGTCCATCACGGCGCGGGTGGTGTCGTTCTCAAATGTGTGCGAGGCCGTCACCGGTAGCGGTTTCGTCTCGGGCAACTCGATCCATTCCGTTGCCTCCGGTCCATCGCCGATCGTCGGGAATGAACTGATGCGCAGTCGTGCCGCGCCCATGGGAATCAGAGTGATGGTCTCCTCCGGCTCGTTGCTCCTGGCCGGACTGTCCTGCAACAGGCCGACCAGGTTCAGGTAGTCGGCCTTCCAGTTGACGATCTTGCGGCCCCTGGCCTTCAGCGCGATCGGCGAGGCATCGTGCGCAAAGGGCACGTTGTCCGCGGGCCAGTCCTTCCTGATGACCTCGAACGACCCGGCCGGATTCGCCTTGTCCAGAACCAATCCGTAATTCCAGGGCGTCGTCGGCAGAATCTCCATGGCCGGCCATTTATCCGTTCCGCCGGACCGGACCACCTTCTCACCGATCCGCAGCGAATACGTCAGGGGCCCGCGATCCACCGACACGCTGTTGTGGTTCTTCACCCAGGTACGCAAAGAAATGTCCATTGGCAGCGTCAGCATCACTCTGTCGCCATCCCGCCACTGGCGCTCGATGCGGATGAAACTCCTCGGCCTGGTCGCCGCACCGGTCGCCTGGCCATTGATCGCCATCGACGCTCTGGTACACCAGCCGGGCACCCGGAGATACAGCGGGAACCGGTTCGCCCCGCCCGTCGTCACCGTGAACTCGACGGTCTCCCCAAACGGGTAATCCGTCTTCTGGGCGATCGTCACTTCCGCGCCGTCGGCGACCTTCGCCCGGACCCTCCCGGCTCCGAAGAAAATGGCCGCCAATCCGTTGTCGGGAGTTGCCATCCACTGGTGCTCGACAAAATAAGGCCAGCCGTGACCGAAATTATGCTGGCAGCAGCGGTGGTCGTGTGGGTTCATCTCCAGCATGTTGCCCCCGTTTTGCAGACCAGGCGACTTGTTCTTCCGATCGGATGAGATCAGGTTGGGGCTGGTCAGGTAGCGAAGAGCCTTCAGGTCCGCCGTGAGGGCCGCCGGCAGCGAGTTGAACGCCACGTCCTCGCAACGGTCGGCCCAGATCAGGTTGCCGGTGGCCAGCGTCAGCCGCTCGCACGAATACATCATCTCGACCATGCCGCAGGTCTCCACGGCCTGCCGCGGGTCGTCATAGCCGGGGCGGCAGTTCTCGTCACTGCCGAACATGCCACCGGGAACCTGCCCGTACATTTCCCGGAACGTATTGTAGTTGCGCTCCGAGGCAATGAAGTGCTTGTCCTCCCTGGACTGCATCCAGTAATAAGTCGGTCCGCCAAACGCCTGGGACATGTTCACATTGTGCCAGTTCGGCACCCCATCGGTCCAGTTGGCCGTGTGGCGGTGGATTCTGGCGGCCAGGTCCAGCAGCCATTTTTCGCCGGTGCGGTTGTAGAGCCAGTAAACGCTGTACAGGTTGTCGCCGGCCCGTTGCTGCTGCCAGTACGGCGGCAGGAAATCTTTGTCCGGGACCGTGGTTTGCCACTTGAAGTAACGGGTCATCAGCTCGATCACACGCTGGTCGCCGGTGAACTCGTGATAGGACTGAAGGCAGTTGAGCATGACCATATTCGGCCAGAGGTCAAGCGGACCAGCCGTGCTGCCGACGGTCGCCGTCGCGCCCTTGCCTCGCGGGCCGAAGAATCCGTCCTCGCTCTGGCTGGCGATGGCGGCTTCGATCCAGACCCTGGCTTCTTTTATCTGCTCGGCGTTGTTCAGAATGTAGGCCGCGTCGCCGAAACCCTTGAGCCAGTAGGGCACTTCTTCCCAGCCGCTTTTGCCCTGTCCGCCCTTGTCCAGCCAGGCGTTGCCCTCTTTTCGCAGAAACGCCGAGATTTCCCCGAGGTGGCCGTGGAATCCCTCCGATTGAAGCTGAAGCTGCTTGAGCAGCCAGCCTTCCGGGCGCACCGCCCCGACCGGAAGCTTGATCAGCGGGCTGGGAATGAGCGGGTCGCGGTTTGACGGGTAGTGGGCGTTTCGCGTTGCGCTCGTTGGCTTGTCAACAACCGACACGTTGTCCTGCGCGTTTGAAACGGCCGCGAAGCCAATCAAAACCCCGATGGCGATGGACCTGGCAATCATGCTCGCTCCTTGTGCCTTCCAGTATGGCCCAAGCGGGCAACATTGAAAAGCCCCGGTCACATCGGCCGCCCCGCAGGAGGCCCATCATTTTTCCGGGCAACGCACCGGACACGCTCTCGCCCATCACCGCTCAATCTCTTCGCCCAGTTTCTTGGAGATTGTCTTCAGATCGGCCGCCGGAAGTTTCTGCACCTCGCGGTCATACGTCAGCAGTCCGTTGATCTCGCCCTCTACATCGGTGGTCTGAGTGTAGACGCCGGCGGCGATCCCCTTGGACTTCAGGTCCGCGAGAATGTCCATCGACTTGGTGTATCGAGCCTGCCACTCTTCAATCGTCTTGGGCAGGCCGCCATAGCCCCAGTTGCGCATCTTCTCGTTCCACAGATGCCCTTTCACAGGCCAGCCGTGGCCGCCAAATTCGCCAACCACTTTGATCATGTCCTTGAACCGGGCATCCGTCAGCGGAAAATTGGGATTGGGATACTCATGGTGGTCGGCCACATGCCCCACGGCCCAGTAATTGCCGCCGGATGCGATGTTGATCTGACGCGTGGGGTCGTACGCGGCGATCCACTTGCCAACCTCAACCGTACGGTGCTGGCCCCAGGCTTCGTTGAACGGAACCCAGATCACAATGCATGGATGGTTGCGCAATGTGTCGACCATCCCTTTGAGTTCGGCCATGTATTGCTGATGTGCCGTGTCCGGCCACTCGGCGTCCTTGGGATCAGGCGCCATACGGGTCCACTTGGGATTCACGCCGCCGCTCGGCTGATCCTGCCACAGCATGATCCCCAGGCGATCGCAGTGGTAGTAAAACCGGCGCGGCTCAACCTTGATGTGCTTGCGGATCATGTTGAAACCGGCCGCCTTCAAAAACTCGACATCCGATTTCAGAGCCGCATCCGATGGCGGCGTGAGCAGACCGTCGGGCCACCATCCCTGATCCAGCGGACCCCAGTGGAAGATGACCTGCCCATTAAGCGTGAACCGCAGATGCCCCTCGGCATCGCGCGCCTGACCGACTTCACGAATGCCGGCATACGACGATACGCTGTCGACCACATTCCCGGTCCCGTCGAGCAGTTCGATCTTCAGGTCGTAGAGATTCGGTCGCGCGGGCGACCAGAGCTTGGCGCTGGGGATGCTCAGTACGATCTTGTCGGCGCCGGCCGCCGTCGCAACCGTCTTGCCCTCAAGCACGGCAGTGACGCGCACCAACTCTCCCTCGCCGGCCGGGCCTGCCAGCGTTGGCGTGATCGTAATCGTGGCCGGATTGTATTTGGTGACGATGTGAACGTCGGCCAGCCGGCGGACCGGAACCTCTTCCAGCCATACGCTCTGCCAGATGCCCGAGACGCGGGTATACCAGATTCCCTGCGGCTTGAGCACCTGCTTGCCGCGCAACTGGAAACTGCCGGGAGCATTGGTGCGGTCGATGGCCCGCACGATCAGTTCATTATCGCCGGCCTTGATCGCATCTGTGATGTCGAATGAAAACGGCAGGTTGCCGCCGATGTGCTGACCCACTTCCTTGCCGTTGACCCAGACCGTGGCCTGATAGTCCACGGCCTCGAAGTTCAGCAGTGTTCGACGACCCGGCTTGGGCGTGTGCGGGAACGTGCGCCGATACCAGAGCGACTCTGTGGGTTCCAGCACCCGGCGAACTCCGGAAAGTGTCGACTCCGGGGCGAAGGGCACCACGATCTTCATCGGAAACTCGCCCGGCCGCGCCGCGTTCTCGGCCGCGAAAGCCAGATCCCACTGCCCGTTGAGGCTCGTCCACGATTCTCTCGCAAACGCCGGCCGCGGGTACTCGCGCCAGGCGTTGTCAGCGTTCACCAGTTTGCCCCAGCGGGTCAGCATGGGCGCCTCGGCCGGCTGATCCTGAGCCTGGGCGAAGTTCGATATCACCGCAACGAGCAGCGCGAAAAGGATGGGCTGTTTCATGGTAAACCTG
>CAYSSA010000045.1:5717-9193 GCA_964433485.1 uncultured Tepidisphaeraceae bacterium
ATTCAAGTGACCTTGTGAAGGGGAGTACGACCGCTTTTTTCGACCGGCTTTCGATCCGTCATGCAGAGCCGCTCATGAGCCTGCGGCTCAACTCGGAATGACGCAAGTGGCAGTGAGAGCAGTACTTGCGTGCTATGTGCATGGCCGCCGACCGCGGAGATCCAAACCCGCTATTGTCCCAACCCCCAGTTGACCGATAACAACCAGGTATGGCCCTGCTCAGCCTTGTCTGCTGCGGATCAAATGCCTTCGCCTCGCTCAGCCGGGCGGCCGCCAAGTCCGCGGCCTCGCGGTTGCGACGGCTCGGTATTCTGGCGCAGGCCCGCGACTGGCCTCAGCGGGCCGCAGTCTGCGAGACCTGCCCCATACGCGTGATCCACAGGGGGCAGACCTATTGTGGCCGCCCGTTCCTGCAACAGCTCAATCGCGCCCCCGGCGACGGATGTGGCTGTCCCACCATTGAGAAGGCCAAGTCGCCCGACGAACATTGCCCGCTGGACTGGTCCAACCACCCGGCCCGCATGTTGCCGGATGGCTGCACCTGCAAGTGGTGCAACGCCTACGGATGATCTCGCGTCATTCACAGCTCTAGTCCAGTGTCTGCCCCGTCAGTTTCCGGTAGGAAGGCTCATCCAGTTCATGCGCCAGCTTGGCCGCCAGGCGCACGCGCGGGTCGGGGTCGTTCAACAGCGATTCAATCTGTCGCACTGTCGCTACCACGTCGGGCCGCGTGATCGGAATCATCTTGTCGCGGGATATCTGGATGTGGCTGGAATACTTGATTCGTCCGAGTTGCAGAATGCCTTCGACCCGCCACATCATATCGCCGGCCTTCTGCGCCAGGGCGACCATGTCGGCCGGATTCGGATAGAAATACTGCACCGCCGTCTGCGTCATCTCCATATGCTGCTTGAAGAAAGGCAGGAACTGGTCTTCACATGCCTTGAACTGCGCCGCGGTCGCCGGACTCGATGCTTCCATCATTCTGCCGAGGTACAGGCCGATCGCCAGGATGTTCCGTCCCCGCTGCCATTCCTCCTTCACATACCGCTCCTCGCATAGCTTGACGCCCAGCGAGAACAGGGCCTGATAGATCTCCTTGGCGCGGTTCTCCTGATTGGCGTTCTTGTACAGCGCCGCCAGGCGGAAATAGACGTCATTCAGCGCCTTGATGCGGTGCAGTCTCGGCTTGTCGGCGTCGTAGGTGATGATCTCGGAAATGTTCTCCTTGAAGACCCCGCCGCCCTTGAGCTTGCCGGCCTTGATCAGCAGCGCCGCGCCCTTTTCGATCGTCGGCAGATAAGGGTTCTGCAGGTTGCATTCATTGACGAAATTCCCGAATGCCTTGTGGTTGGCTTCGTACAGGTCATCCAATTCCTTGTAGACCGGCGTCGAGTCGCCTTCCTCCTTCATCCAGCCTTCTTCCGCCAGCTTCCTCGGATCGACCGGCAGCTTCATCGTCAGCCTGGGCGCGTTGGCGGCCACTTCCGTGCCGGCGGACATCTTCGTGCCCAGCGCGTGGATGAACCAGAGAAACACCCCCGCCAGGATCAGGATTACGACCGAAGCGCCATAACCGATTCGATTGCCGAACATAAGCACATCCTTCCACGACTGGTCACAGGATAAGGTCTTCCCCTGATTCGTTCAATCCGCGCGATCAAGAGGCCTTCGCGCATCGAACTGCACACGGCCTCCCCATGGCCTCAGGAAAACCAAACCCAGAGCATGCGATCTCGCACGCCCTGGGCAATGAGCCGACACCCTCGCCCCATCCTGGATAGGCCGAAGAAAATCCCGTGCTCGCGCAATCGTCCTGTGCTTATCTGATGTCCGACACCGCCGGCGTGGCGGGAGTCGCCGCCGGAGCGGGCGGAGTGACCGTGGGCGGATCGGGCAGGCGCAACACCATGTTCAACTTCAGCGCGTTGGGGTTGGGCCCGATGATGTCCTTGTTCGCCTCGTACAGCTTGCCGGCCCGGTTGATGTTACCGTAAAGCTTCTTGGCGATCGTGAACAGGTTGTCGCCCGACTGCACCCGGTATTGGGTGTTCTGATCGACCGGAACCGGGGCCACCGCCGCCGCCGGCTGCGTGTTCGTTTCCGGCGTCACTTCCGGAAGAACGATGATGGCGCCGGCGCGGAGCCGGTTGGCGTCCATTCCAGGATTGGCGCGAATGATCTGGTTCACGTAGGCCGCGTTGCCGTATTCGGCACGGGCAATGCCCCAGAGCGTTTCGTTCGGCTTCACCTGATACTTGCGTGCGCCGTGTGCCGTTCCGGCCGACGAAGACGCGGTGCCATCCACGGGCGGCGCGGTGTTGGTTCCGGCGACGCCGCCGTTGAGCGCGCGGTTCCAGTCGAAACTCTCGCCGCGGGCCAGCGGAGTCAGGTTCGTTTCCGTATGCGATGGCGCCGGCGGGACAACCGCAATGGGGTTGACGGGCTCGGTGGGCCGAGTCGTCGGATTGACCGGGGTCACGGGCGAGGGAGTGACCGGCGCCACGGGCGTGATGCCAATCGCGCCGCTTCCGGTGTCGGAGCGAACGGGCGGTGCGGCGGTCGAGCCGCCATGGTCCGAACCGGCGGAAGCACTGCCGCCTCCGGAGGCGACTGGTACATTCTTCTTTGCTCCGGGTCCGGTGAAGAACAAAACGTAGACGAGGACGGCGAACAGCAGGACGCTGCATACGCCCAACACGAGTCTCACATCCTTGCGCATACGGGACTCCTTTCCCTACTCGGTCGATATCGTCACATCGGCTCGATGTTCTCGCCGGCAGTACCGTTTACACGCGGTGCTTCGTTGCCGACACAAACCCGAGCCGAATCATTTTTTCGCCAGGGCCGGAACTCCGGCCGCAACTCCACTATCGACTCGAACATCGCTTCCGCCCCACAAAAGAATCGGTGCGGCGATGGCGATGGACGAATACGTCCCTACAAATATGCCAGCAAGCAGGGCAAAAGTAAAGCCGTGAATGCCGCCCCCGCCAAAGATATACATGACCACGATCGTCAGCAGCGTCGTTCCCGTCGTCAACAGCGTGCGGGAGAGGGTCTGGTTCACCGAATCGTTAATGATCTGTCTGGATATGAATCCGAACTTGCCCCGGTTCTCGCGGATACGGTCGAAAACGATGATCGTGTCGTTCACCGAATAACCCATGACCGTCAGGATCGCCGCCACCAGCGTCAGGTTCATCTTCAGCGGCTCGATTAGGAACCACTCCCGGAGGATCCGCGACTCCGACAGATACTGCGAAAGCCCAATGACGCCGATGGTGATGAACACGTCATGCACCAGCGCCACGATCGTCGCCGTGCCGAATTTCATGTTGGCAAAACGGACCCACAGGTAGATTCCGATGAACGCGATCGACATGCTCAACGCCAGACTCGCGTCGAACTTCATCGCGTCGGCCACCTGCGGGTTGAACTGCGTCACTCTCCGCAGCGACGCGGGCCGCCCGATC
>CAYSSA010000045.1:9210-11515 GCA_964433485.1 uncultured Tepidisphaeraceae bacterium
CAGATCTTCGGCGCAAAGTCCGCCTTCCAGCGTTCCGCGTCGCGGGAGTAGTCGAATCGCGTGTTGCTGTCAGGGTTGGGGTCGTGCGCCACCACGATGGCGAAGTCGCTCGGTTCCGACGCCTTGGCGTTGTTGCCGATCACCTCGACCGCCACCTGCAGGTTCATCTCATCCTTGCCTCGGTTGATGCGCTCGGCCAGACTCTCCTCGCTCAGCGGCGGGTCGATGTTCTTCAGGGCCACGATCACCCCGCCCCGATGCCGCGCCAGACGCCGCGCCGGCGGCTGTGTCGAGAATCCTTCGATGCTCGGCAGTTTGCCCGCCGTCACCGGCAACACCACCTTGTCCAGCAGCTTCTCGATGTCCGTTTCACCCGCCATCGCGAACTTCGACTGCGGATCCACCTTCAGCACGTCCTTCAACGCCTCGGCCACCAGCACCCGCACCTTCTTGCTGTCGGCGTTCGGCGACACCACCTCATAATTCAACCCCTCGGTCCCAACGGCCACGACCGTGGCGAACAGATCCTTCTCGATCTCTTTCCCGCCCAAACGCTGTCGCACCTCCTGGATCGAGAACGGCCGGCCGGTCTTTTGCGACACGGCCGCCACCTTGTCCTTGTCCAACTCGATTTCCACCGACGTGCCCGAGACGAACTCGATGTCCCACATGTCCCGGCCCTTGGCCCAGAAACAGTAGACGCCAATGACGATCACCAGCACCGAGCTGGCATAGAACATCCACGCCTTGCTCATCCAGTCCACCTTCGGCCGCAGCATCTGGTCGAGCTTCGGATACGACAGCGGCAGGCTGCCCAGACGCTTCATGCCGAATCGTTCGATGCACAGATCGAAGATTGCCCGCGTCACGAACAGCGCCGTGAACATCGAGCTGGTAATGCCGATCACCAGCGTCAGGCCGAATCCCTTGATTTCCTCGGAACCAAAGTAGTACAGCACCAGCGAGGTCGCCACGGTGGTGACGTTGGAGTCCAGAATGGCCGAGAAGGCCCGGTCGTAGGCGTTGTGCAGCGCCAGCCGCAGCGATAACCCGCGATGCTGTTCCTCGCGCAATCGCTCGTAGATCAGCACATTGGCGTCCACCGCCATGCCCACCGTCAGCACCAGTGCCGCGATGCCGGGGAGCGTGAATGTCGCGTTGAACATGCCCATCACGCCCAGGATCACCACGATGTTCATCACCACCGCGATCGACGCCACCAGCCCGCAGAAGTGATAGTAGAACATCATGAACGCGATGACGGCCAGCACGCCGATGACGCTGGCGCGAAGTCCCGCATGGAGGTTGTCGGCGCCCAGCGTCGGGCCCACCGTGCGCTCACGCATCGGCTCATCGTCCAGTTTGGCGTTCAGCGAGCCGGCGTTGAGCGTGTTCACCATGTACTGAATCTCGGCGTCGGAGAAGTTGCCCGTGATGATGCCGCTGCTTTCAATGCGACTGTTGAGCCGGGGCGCCGAGATGATGCGATCGTCCAGCGCGATCGCCAGCATCTTGCCCACGTTGGCCCCGGACAGATCGCCGAACAGCATCGCGCCCTGCGGATCAAACTCAAATCCCACCGCGGGCTCGTTGTTCCGGCTGTCGAAGGTTCGGTAGGCCTGTTTCAGGCCCCACGCCTTGGTCCCCGGCCGCGCCTCGTGGGTCATCGACAGGTCCGGCGTCTTGTACGCCAGCGCCCACTGCTTGCCGCCGTAGGCCACCGTCGGATGATGGAAATCCTCGGGCTTGTCCACCTCGAACCATCGCGCCACGTCGTCCTTCTTCGGCATCGGGCCTTCGGCCTTCAGCCGCTCGGTCATTCGCGAAATCTCCGCCTGATCTTCCACCATGATGTGGAACGTCAGCACGCCCGAGCCGCGAAGCATCCGCTTCAGTTCCTCCGTGTCAGACACGCTCCGCCGCATGGAGGCGTAATCATCGTAAGCCGCAATGTAATCCTCGATGGCTTTCAAACGCGAGGGAAATTCCGCCTGGGCTTTCATCGCCGCCAGCTTGTCGATGCGCTCCTTGAGCTTGGCGGCCGCACCCTTGGGGTTGCGCGACGCCTCGGCCTTGTCCATTGCTTCCTGGAAAACGTCCATGTCCGCCTTGAAACGGTCGGCGGCGATGTTCGTCGCCTCAATCTGCCCCTCCACTTTGGCGATCTCCGCCTTGGCGGCCGCCTTCTTCACCGGGTCGTCCGCCTTGACCGCCACCGACAGTTGCTCCCGCGCGGCCGCCAGTTGCACGAACAACTCGGCCCGGCGCTTGGACCCCATCGCCAGATCCGCCAGCGTCTTCTCCC
>CAYSSA010000045.1:11525-15974 GCA_964433485.1 uncultured Tepidisphaeraceae bacterium
GCTGGGCCGGATCGGCGATGTCCAACGCCGCCGTCACTTCCTCCGCAAAGACATTGGTGTCGTCCAGCGCCTTCATCGCCCTGGCCAGCGCGTTGCGTTTAACTGAGGCCTTCTCAGAGTCCGCCGACAGGGGCATCTGAATCTCAAGCTGAGTCGGACCCAGCGGACGCCACACCAGGTTCTTCACGCCGTTGGGGTCGACGCGCCGCTTCAGCGAGTTCATCACCACGGTCGAAAGGTTCTGCTCCGCTTCGGTGCCCGCTTGCGGCGTGATCTGATACACAAGACTCGAACCGCCCTTGATGTCGATGCCGGGCTTGAGGTTGGGGCTGAAGTCCAGCCGCCACCAGCCGGGGAAGATCGCCCACAGGCCGCCGAAGAAGACAATGAAAATCAGCGCAAATCGCTGGGAAAGGTTCTGGGCTTGCTGCATGTTTCGTCCTGACTGACGGTTCTGGATGCTGTCTCAGACTCCCGAAATCGGGTTGCCAATTCTGCCGCCGGGCGCTATTCCTTGTCCCGGCTGATCACCGCATGGATCGCCGAGCGCGCAAAGCGAATCTTGGTGTTGCTGGTCTCGTCCACCTTCACCACCACCTCGTCATCGCGGGTCTCCACCACCGTGCCGAGGATCCCACCGATGGTCCGGATGCGGTCGTTCTTCTTCAGGTTCGCCAGCATGTTCTCCCGCTGCTTCTCCTGTCCGCGCTTCGAGCGGATCATCAGGAAATAGAACACCACGATCACCAGCATCAGCGGAGGAATCGGACTGCTGAAGAGCGAGGCGAACCAGGGGCGAGGCTGCGTTGTCGGCGCTGTCTGCGCCAGTATCTGCAACATGGTCGAGATCAAGATCGTCTCCTTTGTGGTCAAGTCGTGCAATCGCGCGGGATACTCGTCCCGCGGGGAAGATCGTGTCGGCCGACGCCGGCCGGCCGGTTCACTCCGCCGCCGACTCCTCGTCAGCGCTCGGTCCAAGCGCACAACGCAAGTCGGTGCGGCGGAATTCGTCGAACCTTCCCTGACCAATGGCCTGGCGGATGTCCGCCATCAGCCCTTGGTAGAATCGCACATTATGCACCGAAACGAGGATTGGGCCAAGCATCTCGCCCGCTAAAAAATAGTGGCGTATGGCTCCACGCGAAAAATGCCGACAGGCGTAGCAGTCGCAACCCTCTTCCAGCGGACCCCGATCACGGGTGAATCGGCTGTTCCGCAGACGCAGCGGACCGCCTTTGGTGAAGGCATACGCATTGCGACCATTGCGCGTCGGCATCACGCAGTCAAACATGTCAATCCCCTGGCTCACCGCCGCCACAATGTCCCGAGGAAACCCCACGCCCATCAGGTATCGGGGCTTCTCAACCGGCAGCAGGGGGGTCGTGTGTGTCAGAACTCGCACCATCTGATCGAAGCCTTCTCCAACCGCCAACCCGCCGACGGCGTAGCCCGCAAACCCCATGCCTATCAGTTCCTTGGCGCACTGCTCACGCAAATCCAGGAAGGTGCCGCCTTGCACGATCCCAAACAGTCCCTGCCCATCGGCCTTGGCATGTGCTTCTCCGCATCGCCTTGCCCATCTTAACGTGCGCTCCACCCCGCATTCATGCACATCTCTGGCTGCATCGCCCGGCGGGCATTGATCAAACGCCATGATAATGTCCGCGTTCAGATCGTTTTGTACCGCGATGGATCTCTCCGGCGTGAGCTGCACTAAACTACCGTCAATATGTGACTTAAACTCAACCCCGTCGTCGTTGATCTTGTTCAGGTCGGACATGGAAAAAACCTGAAACCCCCCCGAGTCGGTCAGGATCGGTCCAGACCAACCCATGAATCCGTGCAGTCCCCCGAGGTCGGCAACGACCTTCTCTCCGGGCCGCAACATCAGGTGATAAGTGTTCGCCAAGATGCACTGGGCACCGGTCTCACGGATCATCTGTGGAATGATCCCCTTAATGGTACCCTGTGTGCCAACAGGCATGAAGGCCGGCGTGTCAAACACGCCGTGCAATGTCTGCACTCGACCAAGGCGAGCCTGAGTCGCTGCGTCCCTGCGGATAAGTTCATATTTAATGGGTCCGGACATTGAATATAAATATCTATTAAAAAAGTATTTGTGAACCTTCTGCTAGACGTTTGCGTTGAACTCCGGCAAGTAAATAAAGTACTTGAAGTTCAACAACCAGCGAAGGACCATCTTGATCGGCAGCAACGCCATCATCAGAAGAAGAAAAGCCATGACCCGATAGCGCCACTTACCCATCGCAACATAGTGTCCACGCAGAAGTCTCCATCTCATAAGTGCAGGCAAAACAAAAATATACAACGATGCCAGCAACAGACCGAGCCATTCGCGCACCAGCCAATACGGCAGCCACGAGACCGGGTTGCTCTCGGCCGTAGGTCGCCGCCGGCCCAGGAGCGACGACCACCACCATTGGCTGAGGTCGATGTTCGTAAGTCTTTCCTGCTTATAGGGATCCCATCGCTCAAACGGGCCGAAGAAGCTCCAGTTTGGTCCACGCAGGAACGTCCCCAGCACGATCAGCATCACCCAAAGCACGAGAAATCCGAACAGCCAGACCGTGATCCCAAAACGCCGGCCCCGAAGCGTGTAGTAGCCCGCCGGCTGCGGCGCGCGGTCGATATAGGGAATAGCACAAAGCCCAAAGACGATCAGCGTGGGATAAACCACACCGGCCATCCAGGGATCGAAATAGACGAGCAATTCCTGTAATCCAAGGAAATACCACGGCGCTTTCGCCGGGTTTGCCGCATAGGCCGGATTGGCCGGTTGCTCTAGCGGCGCCTTGACCAGGATGGCCCAGGCCAGAAGCACCGCGGAGGCGATGATTATGGCGATTAGCTCGATGTAGACCAGGTCCGGCCAGCAGAGTACGCGGCGGTCGTGTCCTTCTTCGGGAATGGGGAGGTTGTTCTCCAAGTGCCAGTCGTTGATGGATGCTCGGCGCAACCCCAGCCAGATAAAGAAGATAACGCTGAAGATCATCAGCGTAATGGGCACGTTGTCGGGCTTGAGCACGATGGCGCGAAAGTTCGGATCGAGCAGAGAGGCGAAGTAGGCCAGCGCGAATAACATCATTGCCGGCCAGAAGATACGCGGGCGGGTCCAGTGGCGATAGCCGAGGATCAGACCGAAAAATGCAAGCGTAACCAAAGTGAGCAACATGGCCGGGCGGCACAGCCAGTTGATGGCACCGCGGATCTGGTCGATGACGGCGAGGGTCGGCGGAAGATGGGATGCGATGAGGCCGATCATAGCGGGCCCGAGATGCCGCCGTCCTTGCGGACGCGCCAGAAATGTACGGAGCATAGCACAATGGCGATGGCCGGCAGTGCCACGCAGTGCAGCACGTAGAACCGCAGAAGGGCGGCTTCGCCGACGAAAGCGCCTCCGAGCAGGAAGAACCTGGCGTCGGAGCCGGCGTGAACGATAGGGATGTCGGTGGCCGGGAAGACCATGAGATTGGCCATGGGGCCTGCGGAGCCGACCAGGGGCGTGGCTTTGGCCATGTTGGTGCCGACGGTGACGGCCCAGAAGGCGAGCTGGTCCCAGGGCAGGAGGTAGCCGGTGAAGCTGAGGAGCATGGTGAGCACGAGCAGCACTACTCCGACAACCCAGTTGAATTCACGAGGCGGCTTGTAGGAGCCGGTGAGAAAGACACGGAGCATGTGCAGCCAGACGGTGATGACCATGGCGTGGGCGCCCCAGCGGTGCAATTCGCGAAGCAGCCCCATGGTCACATGCGCACGCAGATCCTGAATGTCCTGGTAAGCGTATTCCACGGTGGGGCGATAGTAGAACATCAGCAGAATGCCCGTGACGATCTCGATCAGGAACAGGAAGAACGTCAGACCGCCCATGCACCAGGTGAAGGACAACTTCAGGGCGCTGGTGCGGATGGAGGTCGGGTGGAGGTGGAGAAAGACGCTGCTGGTGATGGCCAGCGCGCGCGACCGCCGGTCGGCCGGGATTCCATGGCGGAAGATGGAGTTCCAGACCTGGGACTGGCGGAGTTTTTGGAGCAGGCCCATAAGGGGTCGTCCGTGAAAACTGTTCGCGGGTCGGATGATACTGCGGGGCGGGAGGTTATCCAATTGGCCATCGCCGTCGGGCGTGCCGGCACCTCCGGCGCGGGCATATTCCGATGCTCCATGTTGGCGGCGTGTGGCCGTTCCTCGGTGGGCTTAAGCGTTGATCGGTCGGCCCATGGCGACAAGCCAGCGGAAGTGCGAGGCGACGGCGGCAAAAAGGCTTTTCCGGGCCGTGTAGCGCACACCAAAATCGCGGCAGACTTCCTCGACCTGTTTGGAAAGTGCGGGGTAGTGGATGTGACAGATGCCGTGGAACAGGTGGTGTTCGATCTGAAAGTTCAGTCCTCCCAGGCACCAGCACAGGAATCGGTTGCCGCGGGCGAAGTCAAC
>CAYSSA010000045.1:16006-17848 GCA_964433485.1 uncultured Tepidisphaeraceae bacterium
GAACCGCCCAGTCCGTGGGCATGCGCTGGCCGCCCTCCGGTGCGGGCGCCGGCTCGGGAAACGCGGCATCTTCCACGCAATGGGCGAGTTGAAAGACGACGCTCATGACCACGCCGCTGACGAACGCGGCGATGGCATAGACCATGAGTACGGCCCACACCGGGTGAAGCAGCATTGGGATGACAAATGCCAGCGAGAAAAACACCGCCTTGCCGGCCACGAAGATGAGCAATTCGGTGCCGCGCGGCCGGGGAATCTTCTGTCCACCGATCCGGCCGGTGGCGACATTGTGGAAGTCGTCGACCAGATGCCACTTGATGGCGAGGAACCCGTAGAGGAACCAGAGATAGACGCATTGGAAGCGGTGAAAGGCGTAGCGAGGCTGCTGGGGCGAAAGCCGGCCAAAGACGCCGATGCTGATGTCGTCATCGTGTCCGGCGACATTGGTGAAGGTATGGTGCAGGGTGTTGTGCTTCCATGCCCAGATGTAGGAACTGCCACCGATCAAATCGATGGTGAGAGCCATCAGTTTGTTGACCCATGGGCGATCGGAGTAAGACTTGTGTCCGCCATCATGCTGGATGTTGAATCCGATGGCGGCGATGCCCAAGCCCAACACCACCGCCAGGGGAACCACCGACCACCCTGTCGTCGCAACGAACAGGAGCAGGCAATAAGTGGCGACAAAGCAGGTCAGAATGGTGGCGGTCTTGAAGTACATTTGCGGACAATCGCGACGCCGCCGACCCGATTGGGCGAAGTAGGCATCCACACGCTTTTTCAATTCTGCAAGAAAACCTTCGCCAGCACGGAACTTAAGTTTGGACGGAACAGGGTAACGGGCCAAAGCGGCCGCGACGGGTTGAGCATTCTGAGTCATGTATATCTCACCAATAATAGGCGCTGAGATTGAGAAAACCTAAAACAGAGCGTTGCATGTATTGTGTTCTGGTGGCGTATTGAAGCAAAGGCGAGTCCGACGCGGTGTCTGGCCGACGCGGACAGCGTGCAAGTGTTGTTTGGCAATGTATTTATGTGTCAGGACATTGTGTATCAAAAGAGCATTGGGACGCGATGTTCTGGTTATCCGCTACGCTCTGGGACGGGAATTGCATGGTCGGGGTCGCATTTGTGGGATAGAGTTGTAATGGCTGAGAAGTTCAGGACCACGTTTAACACGGGCGAAGCGGCGCACGGACATTCGCTGTTTGGCCGCGGAGGCGTTTGTGGCGTTTCGGAAGGGCGACAAACCTGGTCGACCTGATCGATGGCGGATCGCATCGGCGATCAGCGCGGTTGAGTCACTGGAATTGCGCCTTCATTTATCGGGCGTGCGAGAGAGCCTGACTTCGCTGGATGCGGCGCGGGCACAGCTCACTGCGGCGATCGTGCGGCCGGAATTGCCCAAGATCACCTTGGCGCAGGCAGTGAAGGAATCCGCGATTGAACGGTCGGCGGGGGCGGCACTACCGGAGTCGATGCGCCTGGCCAGTCCGATCGCACCGCAGGACTGGATGGCGCCGCTGGCGACTTCGCCGCCGGGGACGGCGCTGACGCCGGCGCAGATTCGCAGCGCCTACGGTGTTGACCAGATTCGATTCGGTTCGGTTGTCGGCGATGGATCGGGCCAGACAATCGCAATCATCGTGGCCTACCACTACCCCAATGCCCTGTCGGACCTGAACTATTTCTCAACGCAGTTTGGATTGCCGACGCTGGCGGCCTACCCTTCATCCTCGCCCTGGTTCCGGCAGGTGGCGCAGGATGGAACAACCAACTATCCGACGAACGCGGCGCTGAATGGGTGGGCGGTCGAGGCAGCGTTGGACATCCAATGGGCGC
>CAYSSA010000045.1:17915-22748 GCA_964433485.1 uncultured Tepidisphaeraceae bacterium
TCTGGCACAGGCCGCCGACTGGGCGCGGAAGCAGCCGGGTGTGTCGGTCGTGTCGATGAGTTTCGGGCTGGCTGAGTATTCGGGGGAGACGGCGTACAGCGCGTACCTGACCACAACAACCGGCCATCCGGGGGTGACATTTGTGGCCGCGACCGGGGACAACGGTTCGCCGGGCACCTGGCCGGCCTGCTCGGCGAACGTGGCGGCTGTGGGGGGCACGTCACTCTACGTCAGCGGCCTGAACTATGTCAGTGAAAGCGGTTGGAGTGGAAGCGGGGGAGGCATCAGCCAATATATCACGCAGCCTTCCTGGCAGAATGGAGTGGTAACACAAAGCACTACAAAACGCACTATTCCTGACGTATCGTTGACGGCTGATCCGAACACGGGCGTTCCGATTTACAACACGTATGATTTCGCCGGTTCGCCCTGGGCGCAGTATGGCGGAACGAGCCTGGCGTGTCCGATGTGGGCGGGTCTGTTGGCGATCGCCGCGCAGGGCCGCGCCCTGGCGGGGCTGACGGCGCTGGACGGCGCGACCCAGACGCTGCCCGGGCTGTACCAGCTCGGGGCGGACAATTTCCGGGACATCACGACCGGAAACAACGGCTTTGCGGCCGGTCCGGGCTACGACCTGGTGACCGGCCGCGGCACGCCGATCGCCTCGATGCTCATCAACAATCTGATTGGCGTGGGGTCAATCTCGGGGATGTTGTACGAGGACCGCAACGGCACAGGCGCCCGGGATGCCGGAGACATGCCGGTGGCGGGAGCGACGGTTTTTCTCGATTCCAATGACAACGGCGTGCTGGACCTGGGGGTGGTTACGTCCGCGGCATCGACCGACGTGCCGAAGAACATCAATTATGGAACCACGGGTGTGACCTCGAACCTGACGGTCTCCGGCATCAGCGGTCCCATCACCGACGTGAACGTGACCGTCAGCATTTCGCACGGGCGCATGAGCGACCTGACAGTCTATTTGATCGGGCCTGACAACACGACCGTGGCCCTTTTCGCCGGGCTTTCGGGATCGAACATGACCAATGCGGTTTTCGACGACCAGGCTGCTGGAGACATCGCGTCGGGTTCCGCTCCGTATTCCGGTACGTTTCGCCCAAGCCCAGGGCTGCTCGCGGCTTTCAATGGCAAGGCGGGCTCGGCGGTCAATGGAACCTGGAAGCTGAAAGTGGTTGACGGCGTCGTCAGCCAATCCGGGACAATCACCGGCTGGTCGATTACCCTCACCTCGGGCGCCGAGCGAGCAACGATCACCAATTCCGACGGGACATACAGTCTGGATGGAGTGGTGTATGGATCGCAGAAAGTCCGGGTCAGCGCCACGGAATATGTGCCGGTTGCGCCGGTGACCGGGCGCGAACTGACCGTGGGGGGCAATATCGCGGGGCAGGACTTCAGCATTTCGCTGCTCAATTCCATCTCCGGAGTGGTGTTCCTGGATGCCAATCACAACAACGTTCTCGACGCGGGCGAGACGGGCCTGGCCGGTTGCGTCGTGTATGTGGACGCCAACGGAAATGGAGCGCGCGAGGCGGACGAGGTCTGGCAGATGACCGCGGCGAGCGGAAGTTACAGCCTGGCGGGTCTGGTCGGCGGCGCGAACCAGGTTCGCATCGAGGCTCCATCGGGATATCTAACGACCCTGCCGTCGGGCGGAATGTATCTGGTGAATCTGGCATCCGGGACGGCCGTCAACGGAAGGAACTTCGGGCTTGCCGAGGGGGGCTCGGTCATGGGGAGCGTCTTCATCGACAAGAACGGCAACGGGCAATTCGACACTGACGAAGAGGGCCTGTCGGGCTGGGCGGTGTATCTGGATATCAACTCCGACGAGGTTTGGAACCCCGAGGAGCCGTCCCGGCAGACCGGCGTCGGCGGGGCGTACGCCTTCAGCGCCTTGGCGCCGGGCACCTACTCGGTTCGCGTGGTTGCGCAGGAGGGGTTTGTCGCATCCGGCCTGTCGGGATCGCAAAGATCAGTCCTGGTTTCCTGGGGGGCGGTTGCCAATGGGATCGATTTCGGGCAACAGGCCATCGTAGTGGACCAGTCGCCGCCGTCGGGGACGATCCAGCCGGTGCATCCGGATTTGGTCTCGGGTCTGGTCGAGACGGTTGACATGGTGTTCAGTGAACCGGTCTTTGGCCTGGACTCAACGAGCCTGTCACTGACGCGCGACGGATTTTCGGTTCCGATGCCGGGCGTGGTGATCGGGACGGTGGACCAGACGCATTTCACCGTCGGGAACCTCGCCGCGTTCACCGAACTGCCGGGCCGGTATGTGCTTGCGATCAACGGAACAGGCATCGTGGACGGCGCGGGAAATCCGCTGTCAGGTATGCCGACACAGACCTGGCACAACACGATGTTGGGCGGCACGGAGGAAGCAGACCATGTGACGATCTCGCTGAACGCCGCCGATCCAACGTTGGCCGATGTGGTCGTGGAAGGCGGAGCGGCGTTTCAGTTCCGACCCGGAAACCTGCCTTTTCTGCAGGCACGGCTTGGCGACGGCGATGACATCCTGACGGTGGATTTCTCGGGTGGAAATCCACTGCCGACGGGCGGAGTCTTCTTCGATGGCGGGCCGGGCGAGAACTTGCTGAGAACACGGTCACCGGCCGGGAGTGATGTGATTCGAGCCGAGTCGGGACGGCTGTTGTTCAATGGCACGGCGATTGAACTGGTTGATGTAGGGAGCGTGGTGCTGGAGGCGGAAGACGGTTTGGATTCGCTGACTGTCGCGGCCGGCACGACGCTGAGACTCGGCTTGCTGCCGCACGGAGCGCTGTGGGTCGGGCAACTGAACATCGAGGCGACGGCGACGCTGGATCTTG
Organism: uncultured Tepidisphaeraceae bacterium; assembly: GCA_964433485.1. GTDB lineage: Bacteria > Planctomycetota > Phycisphaerae > Tepidisphaerales > Tepidisphaeraceae > JANYKD01. The sequence goes on from CAYSSA010000045.1 coordinate 20,771, forward strand.
GGAACAACAGTCTGGTGCTGTCCAGTGGCGGCAGTTTTGCACTGGCGGCCATCGTTCAGGCGATCGTCAATGGACGGGATGGGCTGCCCGGGCCGAAGCTGGTTGGCACATCGGCCGCCGCCAGACCCACCGCGCTGGCGCCGCTGGACAACCGGACCACGCGGCTGGAGACGTGGAACGGGTTGCCCCTGGGTGGCGCGTTCGACCAGATTATTGTGAAGCGGACTTATGCCGGCGATACGAACATGGATGGCCAGGTGACACAACTGGACTTGTTCAATGTTGTGGCGAACCAGGGCAAGGCCAATGCCGGATGGCCGGCGGGCGATGTGAATCTGGACGGACTTGTGGATTTGTCCGACTTGCAGATGGTGCTGGGCAACATGGGCGCCGGCGCCGGCGGCATTGGCAATGAGCGATTGTGATTGGACGGCGGTTGGCGGGGCGACGTCGGCCGAAGCCGTTGCGCCATCGGGCGTAAATGCGCGAGGTTTAGTGGTCGGCGCATCGTGAAGGTCTGGTTTGGTTTTGACAGGCTTGGAGTTAAGATGTACTCGCGGCGGCAGGACGGCACGGCACAGATGTTCGGCTCGCGAGGGTGAAAGCGCCTGCAGACGGCGCCTGGAGTGGAAACGACAATGAAGGCTCATCGTTCCAAGAAGCGGCGGTGGTTTGCGGATTCGCAAGGCGTGTGCGGCGAGGGCGGTCGATGGAGGCGGGCCGGGGTGATGTTCGATCCGATCGAGCGACTGGAAGAGCGGTTGGTGCTCAGCGATACGCCGATCATCACGGAGTTTCTGGCGATCAACAATACGGGACTCAAGGATGGCGACGGGGAATATTCCGACTGGATCGAGATTTACAATCCGTTGCCGGTGGCGGTGGATCTGGCCGGCTGGTATCTGACGGACAACGCCAACAATCTGACCAAATGGCAGTTTCCGGCGGGTTCGTCGCTGACGCAGTTGGCGGGCGACAGCTATCGGCTCGTATTCGCGTCGAGCAAGGCGAAGGTGACGGCAACCGAAATACACACGAACTTCAGTCTCAGCGGTGATGGAGAATACCTGGCTCTGGTGGCTCCCGATGGAGTGACGGTGCTGTCGGAGTACCGGTATCCGCAGCAGGTCACGGATGTCTCGTATGGAGTGAAGGTGATCCGGGACAACTCGACGCTGGTTGGTCCGACGGCGACGACGAAGGTGCTGGTTCCGACCGGAGACATCGGTTCGGGCTGGACGGCGGTGGAGTACGACGATTCGTTGTGGGTCACGGGCAGTTCCGGGGTGGGTTTCGACAGCGACACCACACCGCCGGGGGTCAGCGGTTTCACGGTGCTGATGGTGGACACGCAGGGGGGCACCGATGGAACGATCAGCAATATCGGCGAGGCGCAGTCAATCCTGAACGGCACCTCGGGCGCGGCGTTTTCGATTGTCTCGAACCAGTCGCAGAACTATCCAAAGGTGAACTTTGGAGTGACCCAGGGCAGCTACAGCGGCGATGCCCTGCTGCCCAATGGGCTGGGCACATCGTCGGACGGCAGCGACCCCGGCCGCGAGCAATATGCCCTGCGCGCTACCGCGAATGTGGTCATTCCCATCGGAACCTATACGGTGAACGTCAACTCTGACGACGGGTTTCTGTTGCGGATTGCCGGGGTGACGTTCACCTCGCGCACCGGCCAGAACCGCACCGGGACAGGGTGGACCTCGTCGACCCAGCCGGCGGACACCCTGGTGTATGGGGCTGCGCGCGGGCCGGGGAACACCTACGGCACATTCACCGTGTCGGGCGCGCCCTTGTCGACGACGCTGACGCTCGATTATTTCGAGGCCACCGGCGGCGACAATCTGGAACTGTCTTTCCTCAATGCCAGCGCGGCATTCAACGCATCGACATTCAAACTGATGGAACACGGGGTGTTCGGCTGGCAGATCGGCACTTTCCAGGGAACGGCGGTGGACTATACGCCCTA
>CAYSSA010000046.1:0-6497 GCA_964433485.1 uncultured Tepidisphaeraceae bacterium
GGCCGTGGTGCGGTAGCTGTCGGTGTATTTGGCGCGGGCGGGATTAGGGCGGGGACGGAGCGACTCGGGCTCGAACTTGAACCAGCGGATGTAGTCGGTGAGACCCTCGACGAGCCATCCGGGATTGCCACGGCCGCGATACTGCTGGGCCACATGGACGGCCTCATGGACGACGGCGCCGACAGCCTCGCCCTGAAGGTTGTTCTTGAACCAGGGGACGGCGCAGCGGACGCGCGTGCCGGAGGTGTCGGCGACGCCGCGCATGTCCCTGTAGAAGGTGACGGTGAATCGCCTGGGTGCGGTGAATCCTTCGCTGGGAAGCATTTCCACGATGAGGGGATACCATTTCTCCAGAGCAGGCTGGAGTTTCGTTTCGATCCATTGCTTGAATTCAGGGGCTTCGGTGTAGTCGATGACCATTTCGTACTTGGCGCCGTCCTTGCCGGCGGCCGTGGCGACGATCTGCGCCTGGGGCGGCGTGGCCAGGGCGTATTCCTTACCGTCGATGACGTCGATTTCGCTGAAGAAGGTGTGACCGAATCCATCGTCGGTTTCGGTGGGGGAGACATCGAACAGCAGGTAGCGGAAGGTACCAAGGGGCAGGCCGGCGGAATCAGAAATGCTGACCCCGTACTGGCCGCCTGGTTCGCCTTGCCTGGGGCGGGTATCGACGACGGCGAGGAGTTTCCAGCCGGCCTTCTCGGGATCCACATTGCGGGCGGGTTTGGCGACAAAAGCATCGGGGGAGCCGTCGGAAGCGTAGAGCTTGTAGACCTGAGGCGCTCTGGTGTTTGCATGCCAGGAATAGGTGTTGACCTGTCTGATCTCGGTTGGCTGCGCCAGTTCAAGCAGGAGTCTGCCGCCGTCACCGCCGGCGCGGAAGAAGAAGTTGGCGGTCGGCTGGTCTTCCTGGCGCGGCAAACGGCCGTCGGTGAGCACGCCGACATCGGCGCCGTTGCCGTCGCGTGCGCCGGCGACCACGGTGAATCGCCCCGCGCCGGCCGCGTCGGTACGGGAGGGCGAAGGGACGTTTTTGAACTTGAAATCGGCGACGGCGGCCGGGCCCTCATTGCGATCCACGGAGATCTTGATTTCCGCAGGCGAGGCAACCGCCGCCAGAAGCGATAGGCAGACCGAGAGCAGGCGTGCTTGGCAACGGAACATGGAACACTCCTTTTTTGTCCGACTCGACAGCATACAATCGAGAATACCCGAAGGCTCGCACAGTTGCACGGGGTCGGCGGGTGGAAGATCGTATCGGAATGCCCGGCGTTGGTGGTGTGAATGCGTTGCAGGCGGAGGCAGTGTGCCGATGAGTGAAAAGAACCCGGACAAGCCCGGCATGAGCCCTGAGGTCGATGAGCGATTCCCATCGGGCCAGTGGACGGGGTTCTGGATGCAGCGGTCGGTTTTTCGCGATGAGCGGAGCTGGATGGAGTTGATTCTGCGGTTTGCCGAGGGAATCGTGGAGGGCGAGGGGCGGGATCGAATCGGCGAGTTCACGATCAGCGGGAAATACAATGTGGAGAGCGGCGAGGTGGTGTTCACAAAGCGACATCCGACACACGACGTTGCTTATCGCGGCTGGGCCGAACTCGACAAGGGCATCTGGGGATTGTGGGAGCTGCCAGGGGATCGGGACGGCTTTCACATCTGGCCAAAAGGAATGGACGACCCAACCGGGCAGAAATTGAAGGCCGAGGCCGAAGCGCCGGCCGAGGTCAGGGAATCGCTTCTTGTTGGGGCGGGGCAGGGTGATTGAGCGCCGCCGCTGAGCCGAGTCGGTTGTCTTTGAAGCAATGGCCATGGCGGCAACGCGGCGAAGGCTGGTTCGTACAAGATGGAGGTCGAGCATGTTCAAGAGAACCAAGGAGCCAACCATGAGACAGCCTGTCCATCAAGGGAATTTGCAAAGGACTTCGCGTCGCGGTTTTCTGAAGATGACCGGGCAGGCAACCGCGGCCGCCGCGCTGGCCGGGGCGGCTGTGCCGGCGGTACATGCGGCCGCGGATGAGACCATCAAACTGGCCATCGTCGGTATTGGTGGACGCGGCGGCGGGGCGATTGTCGATGCGTTCAGCACCAGGGGAGGACCGGTAAAGCTGTACGCCATTGCGGAGGTGTTTGAGAATAAGCTCCAGAACCGATTGAAAGACTTCAAGAATCGCTATGCCGACAAGGTTGACGTTACGCCCGACCGCTGCTTTTCCGGATTTGATGGTTACAAGAAGGCGATCGACACGCTTTCGCCGGGCGACGTGGTGATCCTGACCACTCCTGCGGCGTTTCGGCCGACGCACTTCGAATACGCCGTGCAGAAGGGCGTGAACGTGTTCATGGAGAAGTCGTTTGCCACGGATTCGCCGGGCGTAAGGCGGCTGCTGAAGTCGGCTGAGCTTTCCGAGCAGAAGAATCTGAAAGTGGGCGTGGGCTTCATGTGGCGGCATTCAAAGGCGCGGCAGGAAGTCATTAAGCGCATCCAGGATGGCGCGATCGGCGACCTGAACACGTTGCGCATCTACCGGGTGCATGGCCCGCATCGCTGTCCAGTGCGGCCCAGGGAGCAGAACGAGGTGGCATTCCAGGTGAGCCATCCGATGAGTTTCAACTGGCTGTCGGGCGGGTTCTTTGTCGATTGGCACTGCCACAATGTGGACGTGGCCTGCTGGGCGAAGGGCGCCTGGCCGGTATCGGCGCAGGGCATGGGCGGACGGTGCTACCCCGAGGTGGGCAACATCTTTGACCACTATTCCGTGGAGTTTACTTTCGCTGACGGGGCCAAACTCTTCGCGTTTTCGCGGCACATGGATCGTTGCTGGAACACATATTCCGATCATGCGCACGGGACGAAGGGTTCGGCACTGATCATGGCCGACCTCGGCAACCCCGCGCCGAAGATTTACAAGAGCCAGCGCATGGTGCCCGAGGAAGTTGTCTGGAAGTTCGAGGGCCAGGAACCGAATCCGTACGTGGAGGAGTGGCAGGTCTTGCTGGATGCGATTCGCCAGGGCAGGCGGCACAACGAATCTCGCCGGGCTGCCGAGGCCGATCTGGCCGCCATCATGGGTCGGGCGGCCGCCCACACCGGCGCGTTCGTGACCTGGGAGGCGGCCATGAAATCCGATTTCCAGTATGTGAAGGACATCGACGCGCTGACTTTCGACACCCCCGCGCCGATCCAGTCCGACGCCGAAGGTAGATACGCCGCACCGCTGCCCGGTACGACGATAGGGCTTTGATAGCCGAGCCAGTGGAGGAAGTTGTGGGGTGAAACGCCTGCCGGCGGGGTGCGGACATTACACAACAAAATGGTATCAGCTGCGTGATCGGGGATGATTGTCGGCGGGGAGGCAACGTGGGCGGGCCAAGGTTGGTAACAAACATCGGCCGCTGTGCGTGAGCATGGACGTTGCGCGGCTTGCCTCGAATGGGTCCATATTCGCCGAGGCGCGGCCGGAGGAGCGACGTATGTTTGGCTGTCGCTGGTATGTGTCGATAAGTCGGTGTGGTCTGGTCGTTGCGTTGCTCCTGCCTGTCGCGGGAGCAGGGCGAAATGAACCGCCGGCGAGCCGGCCATCGGAACGTGAGGCGCGTCTGGCGGATCGGCGCGACAGTCGGCTGAATGAGGAGGCGGCCAATCTGTTCCGGACGGCTGACACGACCTTCCTGGTCGGCGATCTGAATCGAGCGGCGGAATTGTTCCAGAAGGTTCTGGCCACGTATCCGAATTCGAGCTTCACCGTGCGGGCGCACGCGCGTCTGGGTGACTGCTGGTACGAGGCGAAGAAGTATACCGAGGCGGCGGCGGCGTATAGGCGGTCGGCCGCTGCGGCCGAGGCGGCGGCGGGCGAGGAGGAGAAGGCCGCGGGCGCGAGGGCGGATTTCATGGTGGGCCAATCGTGCCTGGCGGCGAAGCAGTACACCCAGGCGTTCAGCCAGTTCCGGAGGTTCATCGACCGGCGACCGGGACATCCATTGGTGAATGTGGCCTATCAGGCTATTGGCGATGCCCACCTGGCTATGGAGCAGTACCAGCAGGCACTGAGGGCGTATCGGATGGTGGGCACGGTCATCGGCGAGAAGACCACGGCACATCGGCGCATTGCGCCGGGACAACGGTTGTATCTGCGGGTGACGGATGCCGATGTGAACGTCGGCGAAACACTGCGATCTGTGACGGCGAAGATCAGGACGACATCGGGCGATGAGGAAGTCGTGGAACTGGAGCCGCTGGGGCAGCGCAGCGCGGTGTTTCTGGCGACGATTCCCACGGCCCTGGGTTCGCCGCGGCTCAGCGGTGAATTGAAGGCGATTTTCTCGGAGGAATCGGCCGTGAAGGTCCGCGCCATGCTCGCTGAGGCCGAGCAGCTCCAGCAGACAGGCAGACAGAAGGCGGAAGAGGCGTTTGAACTGGAGCGGTCGACGCAGAAGATTGTGAACCCGGCCGGCACTGAAAAACGGCGCGCGGCCTTGATGGCCGAGAGCGAACAGATGCTGCTGAAATCCAAGCGGCTGAATACCGAAGCGTTCAAGGCGGTGGACGGGGCGTATGCGGAATTGGAGAAACGGCTGGCGGCGTGGGCTCCGGAGCAGTCGCTGAGTGCAGTGGCCGGCCGGAGGTCGACGACAGCGCCGGCCACCCTGCCGGTTGGGGATGAGAACGATCTGCCCAAGCCCGTGCCTGATCCACTGGCGACCGCGGCCGCCAAATCGCTGTCCGGAGCGGACGAGGATGAGCCGGCCGGTCAGACGGCAGCGGATAACGAGAAGCGAGAGATGACCGAGAACGATCTCCTGAGGGTGCGGCTGGCAGTTGCGCAATCACCAACGAACACAGAGACGGTGGATTCGCGGCTGTCGGCGTTGTCGGTGTGGAGCCGGCTGCTATTTCGGCAGTTTCAGCGAGTGGAACTGAGTGGCCGGGATCGGATCGAGATCGAGTATTTCGATGAAGTCGGCCCACTGGGCCCAAATGCCGCCGACAAGGCGATTCGGCGGGATGTGGTGGAGGTGGCGGCGGATGCGAACATACAGATCCTGACGCCCGACGGACAGGAGCTGTTGCAGCACGCGGTGCTGAACTCGCAGATCATGCTGCGAGTGGAGGATCTCGATGCCAGTGTGACGGACAACCGGGATCAGGTGCAGGTGGTGCTTGCGGCCGTGCCGTCCGCCGAGCAGAGCGCGACGACAGGCGAGAAGCCCGCCCCCGCGACGCAACGGGCCACGCCTGGCGAGGTGGTGAGTATGGAGACGCAGGCCACGGCGTTGCCGCTGACGCCTGACGGCGCGGCGTCGATCAGGGTGAAGTTGGAGGAGACCGGGCCGCATACCGGGGTGTTTGAGCGGGTGGTGGACCTTGGGCGGGACGGCCGAGTCTCGTTGGATGGGCAGTCGATGTCGCTGAAGAACGAGCAATCGGGCGGAAAGCTGTGTGTGTTGCGCATGGCATACGCCGACACCAGGGCGATCCGCAACGCTGACGGCTGGGTGCTGGCAAAGACCGTGGACTGCGTGAGTGACAGTGGAGGCGAAGTGGCGGCCGTGAAGTATCGGCAGACACCGCTGGACATGGAGGCCAAGCTGCGGCGGGCGGTGGCGGCCGGGGAGATCGGCAAGATATATCTGGATCTGGGTCTGACGCGGCGCGGGCGGGAGTACCTGGCTTCGGCCCAGGCGGACTGCAACGAAGTGGCCAAGGCCGGCGACCAGAGTGGATTGGCCGAGGAGGCCCTGCATCACTCCTGGCGGATTTATTTCTATGCGGGATTGCTGGACGAGGCGGTGGCGTCGTGCCAGTTGCTGATGAGCCGTTATCCCAAGAGCGAGTACATAGACGATGCGATGTTTGCGATGGGCCAGGCAAGCCTGGAGCGAGGTGAGAAGCAGGTTGAGCAGGATGTGGCGGCGGGCGGCAAGGCCGGAACCAACAAGGATCTGGCGAGGGCGGCGCAGCAGTTCGACGATCTGGTCAAGCGGTTTCCCGCCAGTCCGCTGGCGCCCGAGGCGCTGTTCATGATCGGGCGGGCGAAGATTGCGGCCGGACAGACCGGACTGGATGTTTTCGAGCGGCTTGCCAAGCAGTACCCGGATTCCGTGCTGGCAGCCAAGGGTCTGGTGAAAGTTGCCGACTATTACGTTTCCATCGGCGACCATCGGCGGGCGGCGGAATACTACGGGCGGGTGCTGGTGGACTATCCTGATTCTCCGAACCTGGGTGAAGTGCTGCTGCAACGCGGGATCTGTCAGTACAAGCTGGGCCAGAGCGCCGAGGCGTTGCAGACGTTCTACCGGGTTGTGGAGGAACAGAGCGCCACGGACCTGGCGGCCAAGGCGCAGAAGCACATCAACTTCATCAACCAGAAGAGGGGAGGGAAAGATGAGTAAGGTGGGCAATCACCATTCGCCATTGGAGATTCGGAGTTCGATCTTGCGGGTGCTGTTGATGATTGTGCCGGCGATTCCGCTTGCTGCCCAGGTGCGCAAACAGCCCGTGG
>CAYSSA010000046.1:6545-7675 GCA_964433485.1 uncultured Tepidisphaeraceae bacterium
TGCAGGCGGTGCGCGCCAACGACCATGGCAAGGCGGCGGCTTTACTGGAGTTGGCGCGGGTGCGGCCGGATTTCGCGTCGGCCAGGCCGCCGTTGTCGCTGTTCGTGGCGGCAGGTGACTATCACTTTTCAATGGGGACTGTCGAAGGCCAGGAGACGGCGCTGCTGATTTATGCGATGCCCGGCGAACTCTACGGCGACAACGTGCCGCCGCAGGATCGGGCAATGCTGCGTCTGAAGCGCGCGGAGGTGATGATGCGTCAGGCGCGGATGGAGGCGCTGATTCGCCGGGGAATCCAGTCGCGTCGGGCGCTGATGTACGCCGATCTGGGCGACGCGCAGTTGCTTCTGCTGTCCAATCAGCCGGAAGCTGCGAGGGAGAAGCTGCTGTCGCTCGTGGAGTCGGAGGAGCCGGCGATTGCGTCGATGGCCATGTTTCACCTGGGCCGGGCCTTCGTGCGGCTCAAGCAGACCGACCAGGCGATCTCGACATTCCGCAAGCTGTGGAACCGCTATGGCGAGAGCGAGATGATCAAGCGGGCCATTTTCCTTGTGGGGCAGATCTATTTCGACAGTGGAGATTTCCTTGAGGCGCGAAAACTTTACGAAGCGTGTTCGGTGGTCGGCGCGGCCATGCAGACTCGCGTGCGGCCGGGGGATGAGCTGATTGTCAAAGTGTACGACCGCAACTACTTCGCGCGCACGCGTTCGACTGTGGTGAACGCGACCTTGGCGGCGGCCTCGGGCGATCGCGAGACGCTGCGGCTTGAGAAGAACCCGGTCAGCGATCAGCTCTACACCGGACGCATTCGCACGATGCTGGCAATGCCGTCGCCCGCCGACGGCACGCTGCAGGTCGGCGGAGGCGATGTGATCGAGATCGGCTACGGCGGGCAGGGGGGCAGTGTCCACAAGGTGCGGGTGGTTGATGACGGAGCCATCAACATTGACAGCGTGCCCGTGGCCGATCCGCCACCGAGAAGCCGGCGGGAGGTGTTGCCCGGCGCGAATGCCGCGAGAGCGCCCAGGCCTGAGCGGCCGACCGTCGCCGCGGGCAAGACGGGAGGCGGCACGCTCAATCCGGGCTCACCCGTGTTTGTGCAGATCATTGATGCAGACCTTGAGAAGGTC
>CAYSSA010000046.1:7685-10526 GCA_964433485.1 uncultured Tepidisphaeraceae bacterium
AACGTGACGGCTGAGGTTGTTGCGCAGGGCGGCGGACGCGAGAGCGTTGTGAGCGTGAGACTGAAAGAAACCGGGCGGCGGACGGGCGTGTTTGTCGGCAGCGTGGCCACGGCGGCGGGGGGGGCGACCATCACCGCCAGCTCGGAAACGCCTGGTCACCCGGCGGCGCATGCGATTGACGTGGACCGGAACAGTCCATCCCCGAGTACGCGGCCAGCATCGCTCCGGCCTGAGGGCCAGGCGACTACTTTCTGGCAGGCCAGGACCGGCGACAAGGCGCCGTACATCGAGATTGACCTGCACCAGCAGTCGGCCCTGGCGCGTCTTGTCTGGGGCGCGGGCGACGACAAACTTGCGGCCAGGAACATGCCGGTCGACCTGACCATCACCCTGCGCGGCGACGGTCCGGAGAAGGTGATTCGGCTGGTTGACCAGTCCCAACCAAGCGACAACGCGGTCGATCTCAAGGGTTTTGTGGCGCGGATTATCCGCATTGACATCGGCAGGTTTCGGGGCGAAGCGCCGGCCATTGGGCAGATCATCCTCACGGATACCGAAGGCAATCAACTTCTTCCGGTCGAAAAGGCCGCGGAGGGCGGCGGCCCTGTTCTGGAGTTCAACGTGGGGCAAAGTGTATTTGCGAGATATACCGACGTAGACAACGAGACGCCGGGCCAGCCGGTTGTGCGCGAATCGCGGAAGCTGGGCGCTCGGTATCACAATGCGGTGATTTCGCTGGTCAGGCCGGCCGACATGGAGGTTCGCGCGGGCACGTATTTTCCGGCGTGGCGACTGGATCTGGGGGCGTCCCCCCATGTGATGGTGAACGACGCCGACATGGACATCACGCCGGAGCCGGACAAGGCGAGGCTGGAGATATGGAGCGAATCCGGTTCGACGCAGACAGTGGAACTGGTGGAGACGTCCGCGTCGTCGGGCGTCTTCGTGGCGCCGCTGTCGGCGTCAACCAACCCGGAGGCCGTTGGCAACCCTCGAGTGTTGTACTTGCGCGAGGGGGATCTGGTCTGGATGAGGTTCCTGGACCAGCAGAATATGTTGCCGGGCCACAGGACGTTCCGCTACGCGCATCTGTTGGAGAACCGGGGGACGGCCGGCGACTGGCAGAGCCCGCCGGCGGTGGTCTCGGCTTCGCCTCAGCAGATTGCCCCGCCAGAGGGGGTGGAGGTTCCGACGGTCGCCAGGCCGGCCGCGCGGAGTCGGTTGACGCTGTCAGTGGCGGACGCCGATGCCATGTGCAACGCGGCGACCGGCGTATCAATCAAGGTGAATACACTCCTGGGCAATATCACCCGGGAGCTGATGTTGCCATGCAGCGCTGCTGGGGTTGCCTCGCGACAGATCGATCTGGTGCTGGGGGATACCCAGCCGGAGCGGCGTCTGGGCGACAGTCCGCGGGCGTCTCAGGCCGACGAACTGGTGGTCTGCGGCGATGACATTGTGCGACTGGCCTACACCGATGCGCGAACGCCATCCGGGGATGTGCAGCATCGCGGCGTTGCCGATGACCGGCCCGGACGGGGACGAGCGGCCGCCGCGATGGACACGACGGCTGCGGTCATACCCGTCATCACCCTGGCGAATCCGATCCGGAGAGCGTCGGCTGCTCAGGAGCAACGACTTGCGGTGCTTCGAGAGGAGCTCAACGATCGCCTCTCGGCCTACGCAGGCGAACGCAAACTGATGGAAGAGCGCAGGGAGGTGCTGAACAGACGGCTGGCCGCTGCGCCAGGGAAGCCGTCGACCACATTGCCGACAGATGGAACCGCGAGTGAACAGGAGGTATTGAAAGAGGCCATTGCCGGACTGACCGCTCAGATCGACCGGCGGACCGCGCGCATAGAACGGCTTAAATCGCTGGGCGCTGTGGACACGCCACGTCCGCCCGCGCCGGCGGGCGAAGCGGCGAAATTGGCCGCTCCGGCGACGGACGGACCGCTGAGCGCGGGTCGGCCGTTTGACCTGGTGATCGATGATCCCGACCTGCAGGGAGCGTCGGTGGAGGTGCGCATCCGCAGCGTGGCTGGTCGGTTGATTCAGAAAGCGACCGTGGCGGCCAATCGCGATGCCTCGGGGCAATACCGGGTGCGCGTGCCGACGAAGGCGAGCGATGATCCTGAGGACAAGGATGCCATCAGTGTCGTTCCCGGCGGCGAGATAATCGTGGATTACCAGAATCCGAAACTGCCGCCCCAGGAGAACGTGGATCGCATAGCGTATGTGGCTCTGGCGTCGGACGCGACACTAGCCGTTACGGATTCGAGCTATTTGGGTGCGCCACCGAAGTTCCGCCTGGGCGAGCCGATCTACGTTCAGGTGACGGATTATGACGCCGACCGTTCCCCGGCGATTGATCAGGTGGCGGTGGTGGTCAAGTCCTCCGGCGGTGACCGGGAGATTCTCATGCTTTCGGAAACCGAGCCCCACAGCGGCCTGTTTCGCGGCAAGATTCTGACGGACAACGCGGCGGCCAGGATCAACGACGACGTGGTGCAGGCCAACTATGGCGGCTTGATTGAGCTGACGTATCTCGATTACCTGCGGGAGTCGCTCGCCCAGCCGTTGGCAAAGAGCGTGCGTCTGGAGGTTTCGGGCGGAACCGACGGCGTCATCGAGGGATTCTCGCGGCATTTCAAGGATGCCAGGGAGGAGATGAAACTCTGGTATCGCACGGGCCAGTCGGCCTATCAGATCGGGCGGCGTCTCTATCTGGCCGGGGCCTTCGAGCGGGCGGAGGAATATCTGGTCGAGTCGACGGACTATTTCTCGCAACTGGTTACGCGCTTTCCGGAGGACCCGCTGGCCGCAAGCTCCAACTACTAT
>CAYSSA010000046.1:10536-16150 GCA_964433485.1 uncultured Tepidisphaeraceae bacterium
AGTCGCTCAAGGGCAACCATCGCGAGGCGCTGGCACGGTTCCAGGAAATCGTCACCCGCTGGCCCAAGTCCGACTTTGTCGCCAAGGCACGCTTCAAGGTTGGGCAGGCGCTGGAGAACCTCGGCCGGTTTGACGAGGCGGCCGACGCGTATGTGTTGTTGACGTATCACCATCCCGATGATCCGCATGTGCCCATGGCGATGATTCGCATGATGAACTATTTCGCTCGTGCTGAGCAGTATGTGGACGCGGTGGCCATCGCGCAGAAGTTCGTTGAGAAGTTTCCCAGGCACGAGAGCGCCGGGCCGGTGGCACTGAAGGCGGGGCAATGGCTGGCCGTGTCATCCCGCCCGGAGGAGGCCGTTGCCTGGTTTGTGCAGGCCGAAAAGGTCTTTGCGGCCAGCGACAAGGACATGCCGCCACTGCTCTACTGGCACGCCGCGACGCTAATTCAGATGCAGCAGTTGACGCGTGGTCCGCGGGGAGTCGTTGTGCTTCGACCTGAGAAGATCCGCGAACTTCTGCAGCGCGTGATCTACGATTATCCCCGCAGCGAGTATGCCAATCTGTCTCGCATGGCGCTGGAACAGGTGGTGGAGCAGCGATGAGCACCCTGGACCGTGGCAATCCAATCACCCGGCGGCACGGGTATCCCGCCCTGTTGCCGCTATGTTATGCGGCATCACATGCAAGGCGATCCAGGTGGTTAATCACCGTGGTTGCGGTGTTATGTATGATCTGGATGATCGAATCGATGCACCCGGTCTTCGCAGCCGAGGGCGATGCCGTGCCGCCGGGTGTTGCGCCAAAGCGGGAGTTCGACCGCGTGGCCGAAATGGTTGCCAGGGACGCGCCGTCGCAGGATCTGGTCGACCGGCTCTACGACTTCATGGAGAAATACCCGAAGGACCCGCGTTCGGATCGTGTGCAGCTCTGGGTGGCCCAGACACAGCAGAAACGCAAGTTTCATAATGAGGCCATCAAGGAGTTTGGCTTTGTCATCGCCGATTTCCCCGGCAGCACGCTGGTATTGCAGGCCCTGCGCGGTCAGATCGACAGCTATCTGGCGATCGACAAGCCCGACAAAGCGGCCGAGAACTACGCGAAGATTCTGGAGAAGAAGCCCACGGATTTCACCGGCGACGCCGTGGCAACGGCGGCTTGGAGCGATGCCGTCATATTCACGGCCAATCAGTGTGTGCAGAAGAAGGATATTGATGCGGCGGTGAAGCTCCTGCTGCAATTGCCTTCCCGGGCCGACGCCATCTCGCGCGTGGTTGGTCTATACGTATCCTTCGACCGCCATGAAGATGCGCTCCTGCTGATTCGTCGCCTTCCAAAAGAGGACAAGAATCTGGCCTATCGGTTGACGCTGGCGGCATATGCATCGCGGCCGGGGACGGCGAATCTTTTCAATTTGCTCAATGAAGTCATAGCCACGGAGCCGCCTATCGCGGCAACGGATGCGCTGGTGCAGCAGATCGCGGCGGCCATTGGCGCCAAGGGGACCGACGAGAAGGACAAGGTGCTGCGGCACATCGCCGCCAAGTACGAACGGCTGCGCAGAGTCGCGCAATTCGATCTGTGCCAGTTGCACAAGAACGATCTGCCACGGCTCCTTGCGTTCATTGGCGACTATCGAACGGGCCATGATGTTGAGAAAGTCAAGATCATGGTGGGGGAGTTGCATGAGTCCATCGGCAACGCTCCCAAGGCTCGCGAAGCCTATTGGCTGCTGGAGAGCAAGCCGCTTGCCCACTTTCGGGTCGCGGCAACCTACTACGGAAAGCTGGCGCAGAAGAAGGATTTGCCGTCAGGGCAGAAGGAGCTGTCGGAGATCGTCAAACGGTTTTATTCTCCGGGCACGAGCGCCGAGGCCCTGCTGGAGCGGGCGGACCTGGAGGCGGGACAGATGAAGTCGCCATTGGTTGCGATCGCCACGCTCCGCGAACTGCTCGACCGTTTCCCGAGGGAGGCGGAGCAGGCCGTGCGCGGCATCTTCCGGCTGGGTTCGCTGTTGCGCGATCAGCGCAGGCAGGATGAGGCGATCGCGGCATACGAGAGACTGATGCAGGAGTATTCCGGCTCAACCACTGCCGTACGACGGGCGATGTTGGAGATTGCGGCCTGCCACGAGGAAAAGGGCGATTCGCAACGGGCTGTTGCGACATATCGCCTGGTGATTAGAAAGTATCCGCATACGTCCGAAGCCAGCCGGGCGCATACAGTGCTCGAACAACGGTATAACGTGCCGGACGTGGATGTGAGTGATAGGTAGCCGGTGGTCGATAGTCAGTAGTCGATCGGTGGCGACTGGTCGCATGCCACCGATTGTTGATGGCCGATCAACGGTCACGTGTTTCAGGAGTGCCATGCTCGATTTTATCATACGCGGCGGCTGGGCTCTCTGGGTCATCACCGCCTGTTCCATTATCAGCCTTGGCGTCACCTTCGAGCGCTGGCTGGTCATGCGCAAGGCCGATGTTGATACCGAGGATCTTCTCAATGAACTCTCCAAGTCAATGGAGCGGTCGGATCTGCCGGCGGCCATTGCGCATTGTCAGCGCACAGGCGGACCGGTGGCCGAGACGCTCGGCATCGGGCTTCGGAAGCTTATGTTTCTCGAGCGCATAGGCAAACGGCCGGAGGAGATCGAGGAAGGCATCACGCAGGCCATGGAAGATCACGGCGGCCACGTCGTCGATTATCTCGAGCGACACCTGACGATCCTGGCCACCTGTGCCAGCCTGGCGCCCATTCTGGGCATGATGGGCACTGTGTTTGGCATGATCCGGGCGTTCGGCTCGATTCACAGCGTAGGCAACATGACCCCCGAGGCCGTCGCCGGGGGCATTTCCGAGGCACTGCTCTGCACGGCCGGCGGATTGATTGTCGCGGCCATGGCCACCGTAGAATACAACTACTTCGTCACCCGCGTCAATCGTTTTGTCTTGCAGGTGCAGTCTGCCGGCACCAGGCTCGTCGAGCGCGTCATCGACGCGCAGTCACAGGCTGTCCGCTGAGCATCGCCATGCGTATCGCCCGCCGCCAACGTCCCGGACCGTATATCCCTTTCATCACGCTGGCCGACATTGCGTGGCAGATCATCATCTTTTTCCTGATCGCCTCGACCTTTGTCAGCAACTGGTCCCTTACCGTGGCCCTGCCAACCGCCACCGTCTCACCCGAGAAGACCGTCACCAAGGCGATCAGGGTCGAGGCGGGCGAGTCTAAGCTGACGGTCAACGGCATGAGTGTGCACCTGGCCGATCTGGAACTGCACCTCCGTGGCCTGCTCATCGGCACAACGAGCGAGGAGCAGCGCGCAGTCGTGGTCGTTCCTTCCGACGAACTGTCGTTCCAGCGAAATTGCGACATTCTATATTCCATCCAGCAGGCCGGGGGGATCGTGCTGATTTCGGAGGAACGCCGCGATGAGATTCGCTCGCCGAAGAACTGAGCCGATCAAGGAGACGCAGATGATCAGCCTGGCCGACATTGCGTTCCTGATCATCTTTTTCTTCATGCTCACCAGCACGTTCATGCGGGACAGGCTGAGCGTCGTGTTGCCGCAGTTGTCACGTACGGGCAGGACAGAATCGCCCGTCACGGTGATCGTCGACCGCGACGCGAAGATCTACCTCAACGGGCAACTGGTCGGCAGTCCCGGTACGCTGGAGACCGAACTCAAGGGCATACTTTCCAGGCGAGCCACTCCACGCGACTGCGAGGTGCGCCTTCGATGCGACAGGAAGCTCACATACAAGGACTATCGCGGCGTATACGAGGCCATCAGTCACGCCGGCGGCGTAATCTCGATCATGCACGATTTGCGCAAATAGCCACGGTGCCGCGCAGTATTGCCGACGCGATATGGACAAACCGGATTGGTGGCATCTACTTCCCGCGCAATTCCGGCGGGATGAACGGCCGATCGGCGGGTTGCGTGGTCCGGATTCTGGGATCCACCGACGGGGATTTCGTCGGGACGGTGGTGGCAGGCGTTGGGGTTGGTCGGGGCTGGATCGTCGGCTCAGGACCTTCGCGCGTGGCCGCAGCACGGGCTGTATACTGACGGGCCAGTCGCTCGGCGATGCGGTGTTGTTCGGCCGCCTTCTCAAACACCGGCGGCAGTCTGGGTTGCAGGTCCATTACTTTCTGGTAAAGGACCATGGCTTCGGAGTAGTGGCCCTGGGCCAATTCCGCCTCGCCCCGCTCAAAGAGGCGTTCGGGAGATTCGGCATCCGACCTGAAGAGCCTCGGACTGAGCACCAGCAGCAGCACCAGGTGCAGCAACAGCGCCAACCCGATCATCTTCCAGATCAGTCCTGAGCCGCCAAGTGGCCGCAGGGGGCTCCTCGTTTCCGACTTTGATTGATTGTCGCGCAAGCAACCTCCGGCTGTCGACTGTACACTTTCGGATATCTATGGTTTCCGTGTGTCCCGCACGTGCATCAGACTGTATAGGACCAGGTTTGTTCCCATTTGAAACGCCTGTTCGACGGCGCCTCGCTTTTTGCCCAGGTCCACTACCGCCCAGCCGCTGCCCAAATCGCCGGGACTGAAAAACACCATCAGGCGGCCATCGTCAGCGAAGATGCCGCGGGCATCGGTCGAGCCGTGCTCTCGGTAAATCGGGCAACCGCGCGGCAGTTTGTATGGCATGTAGCGGCCGCGAAAAACCTCGTGATCATGCTCGATGGTTCGCATCCGTCTGCCCGGCAGTACCTGACTGATGAACTGATTGAAGTGCGTCTCAAAGCTTCCGCCGCTGGAATCGGCCACGAGCATCCCGCCACCAAGAAGGTAATCCCGCAGATTGGCGCGATCAATATCCGAGGCGGCAATCGGCCCTGTGCCGGTGATGAACAGCAGCGACGGCATATACGATCCGCGGTGATGCGCCAGTTCACTTAGGGTGATGGTCTCCTGCTTGTTCGATACGGGAATGTTGGTGACGAGGTTCACCTCGCGCAGCAGCGCCGGCAAAGCCCTGGGATTGGCCGCCCAGTCGCCACCGGAGTACCGTACCCGATAAAGCCAGAGTTTGGCTCCGATGCGCGTACCCCAGGGCGAGCCTGCGGCGGTTGGTCCGGCGCCCTCTCCCTGCGGCAACCCCAGCGGTCCGGTGTCGCCGGCGCCAACGTTGTCCAGCGTCATGGCCAATTGTGCTTCAGCGTTGAGTTCGACCTCGGCGGCGTCGCGACTCTTGAGCAGTTGCAGCAGGCCGTCGCGGCTGAAACGCTGCATGTATTGGCTCCGCCCGCGCTCGGCGCGGCGGTGAGCCGCATCCTCGGGAATGGTCCGTGTCTTGATCAGCGTCTGCCGCGATTCGCCGGCTCCGCCCAGCGTGCCGTCGGGTTTGCCCTTGGCGATGCGGTCTCCGCTGCCACCCGGCACTCCGAGCGGCCGGTCGTGACGGCACCCGCCTACCTGCACCAGCGACGGCAGTACCAGCAGCAGGTGAATACCGAAGGCCGCGCCAACACATGCCCAGAATCGTCCGTTCATCCCGGGACGAAACGGGATTCCGGACGCGGATCGCCCGGTGATTGGTACGCCAAAACGGTATGCCAGACCGCCCGTAGCGGCGACAAGGAAAGCGAACGTGAGC
>CAYSSA010000046.1:16160-21547 GCA_964433485.1 uncultured Tepidisphaeraceae bacterium
GGTATCATCCAGCGCATGGGGGAACACGGTTGCCCACCATCGGTACTGTCATACGCGGCGGACGTTGCGGCGCGGCGATCACAAGTCGAAGACCTGATTCGCTTCGGCCACCTGAAGGCGGCAGG
The DNA here is from genome assembly GCA_964433485.1 of uncultured Tepidisphaeraceae bacterium. Classification (GTDB taxonomy): domain Bacteria; phylum Planctomycetota; class Phycisphaerae; order Tepidisphaerales; family Tepidisphaeraceae; genus JANYKD01. The sequence goes on from CAYSSA010000046.1 coordinate 16,286, forward strand.
TTTGCCCCGTGCATTGCGCTGCCAGGCGAGAATCAATTTCGATACGGGCAGCGCGATCCCGGTCGGGATCGTGATGCCCGATAAGCGTCTGCTTGACGCCGGCGGTCATCGCGCGGGCAACTACGTCTTCGACGCAGCTGTGCCCCCAGTCGATACGTGGCATGGCCGGATAGTCGCCAAGTTGCCGCCGGCCTAGATACTCCTCCAGCAGGTACTGAGCATCGTAATAGGCCAGATCGGCGTGGCGGGACATCTCAACGACCATGGCTTCGGCGGTCTCGCTGCGGATCTGCCGTTGGTCAGTCGGATCCTCTCCCCGCCGGCGCTCGTGGTCTGTGGCAAACACAAACGTGTGCCCGTCATGTTCGATGCGGTAGCCAAGGCACAACGGTACGGTGTGGTAAACCTCAAACGGCGTGATGATCGTTCGGCCGATGTGAATTGGCGAGAGTCCCTGGACGTTCCAGTGACGTTCGGGCCGGGCTGCGTCGCCGCCGGGACGGATCTCTGTACCGATGAACGTGGCCTTCATATGCGAGAAGTCGATCGGGTCATCGAGGTGAGTTCCGCTTCCGGCTTGTCTGGAGAAGATGCCGTAGCGGTCGTCGAGGGTCCGCAGAAACGCATGTCCGCCGTAGACGCTGATGGTGTAAGGCGGGTCATCCACATAGCAGAATTTGGAGAAGGCCAGGCCGCTTCGATGGTCGAGATGTTCGTGTGACCCGAAGAGGTGAATTTGACGATCGGCACGGTGCCGGCGACGACGGACGAGGTCCAGAGAGCACCTGCGGATGCCGCTTCCGGCGTCGAGAATAATGTCGTTGCCCTCGGATGTTTCCACCAGAACGCAGGTGGTGTCGCCGCCGTCGGCCGCGACGGGGAAACTGCCCTGCACACCCCAAATGGTGATTCGCATGTTCTCAATAGGCTGAGCGCGCGGGCTTGAATCCGGAGTACCGATCATGGCGACTGTGTGACGGAACAGTGTAACGACTTTCGCGGTGTGGGAACAGGGAACGGAAGCCCCGGAGCGGAATTTCTTGGATTATGATTCGCAGGGCGGTTAACATACCGTGATTCGTGGGGATGCCAGCGGGCGCCCTGTCGTGGTCTCCAGTGGGACAAGGAGAGACTCATGGCGGCAAAAACCATTCGTTCGACCAGTTCGAGCTCCAAAGCGGTCAAGCCGGTCATCGCGGAAGTCGTCGGCGCCGAGGATGCGCGGACGGGACTTGGCCCGGAATCCATCGCTCGCGGTATTCTGGATAATCTGCGTTATGTGCAGGGGCGTTTCCCTCAGTTTGCGACACGAAACGACTGGTACATGGCGCTGGCGTATACGGTCCGCGATCGCGTGCTCGATCGCTGGATGCGCACCATGGATCACCTGACGGCGAAGGTTCGCACCGTCTGTTACCTGTCCGCAGAGTTCCTTTTGGGTCCGCATCTGGCCAATACCATGGAGAATCTGGGCATCACGGCGGCCGTGCGGCAGGCATGCGGGCAACTGGGGCTCAACCTGGAGGAATTGCTGGATCAGGAGGAGGAACCGGGACTGGGCAACGGCGGGCTGGGCAGACTAGCGGCGTGTTTTCTGGATTCGCTGGCGACGCTGGATATTCCGGCGATCGGGTACGGCATCCGCTATGAATTCGGCATTTTCGACCAGGAGATCCGCGACGGCTGGCAGTACGAGATCACCGACAAATGGCTGCGTTTCGGAAATCCATGGGAAATCATGCGGCCTGAGGTCTTCCACATCGTGGAGTTCGGCGGCCACACGGTCGCTTGGCGCGATGAGCGGGGCCGCTACCGGGTCAGGTGGGTTCCCCAGCGCAGGGTCAAGGGAGTGGCCTGCGACACGCCCATCCTCGGCTACCGCACCTCCACGGCGGACCTGCTGCGGCTTTGGAAGGCGGAAGCATGTGAATCGTTCGACTTCCACGCTTTCAATCATGGCGATTACTTCAAAGCGGTGGACGAGAAGGTGGTCTCCGAGTCGATATCCAAGGTGCTCTATCCCAATGACGAGCGGACCCGCGGCAAGCAGCTTCGCCTGGCCCAGCAGTACTTCTTCGTGGCCTGCTCGCTACAGGATATGATTCGCGTGCATCTGCGGCGGGGCCAGCCGATCGAAACATTTCATGAGAGCTTCGCGGTCCAGCTCAATGATACGCATCCGTCGATCGCGGTGGCCGAGCTGATGCGCCTGCTGGTGGATATTCACGGCATGGAGTGGGAACCCGCGTGGGAACTTACTCGGCGTACATTTGCCTACACCAACCACACCCTGTTGCCGGAAGCTCTGGAGCGCTGGCCGCTGCCGCTGTTCGCCGCGACGCTACCCCGCCATTTGGAGATCATTTTCGAGATCAACAAGCGGTTTTTGGACGACGTTCGCGCTCGCTATCCGGGCGATGACGCCCGCGTTGCCAGGATGTCCCTCATCGACGAGCATGACGAGAAGCACATACGCATGGCGCATCTGGCGGCTGTCGGCAGCCACACGATCAACGGTGTGGCGGCCCTGCACACGGATCTGCTCAAACAATCCGTCATGAGCGACTTTGCCGACATGTACCCCGATCGCTTCGTGAACATAACCAACGGCGTCACTCCGCGTAGATTCATGGTGCTGTGCAATCCCCGGTTGACGGAGCTCATCTCCAGCCGCATCGGCGACACATGGCCTTCGCACCTGGAGACTGAACTGACGAAGTTGGAGCCATTGGCCGACGACGCTGGTTTCCGCAGGGCATGGCGCGAGGTCAAACGAGCCAACAAGGCGGACCTGGCGCGGATTCTCAAGCAGCGAGTTGGCGTGGACGTGGATCCGGATTCGCTATTTGACGTGCAGGTGAAGCGCATCCACGAGTATAAGCGGCAGCATCTGAATCTGCTCCACATCGTCGCCCTTTACAATCGACTGAGACGTGATCCCGCGATCGAGATGCCCTCCCGCACCTTTATTTTCGGCGGGAAGGCGGCGCCGGGGTACTTCATGGCCAAGCTCATCATCAAGCTCATTAATTCCGTCGCCGAGGTCATCAACGGCGACCCTGCCGTGGATGGGCGGCTCCGTGTGGTCTTTTTCCCCGATTTCAATGTCAAGAACGCCCAGTCGATCTATCCGGCGGCCGATCTGTCCGAGCAGATATCCATGGCCGGAAAGGAAGCCAGCGGCACTGGGAACATGAAGTTTGCCATGAACGGCGCGCTGACCATCGGCACCCTGGACGGCGCCAACGTGGAGATTCGCGATGCCGTTGGCGAGGAGAACTTCTTCCTGTTCGGCAACACCGCCGCGCAGCTCCGCCAGATCCGCGAGACGGATTACGTGCCCCGCGATGAGTACGAATGCCGCGGCGAGTTGCGGGGCGCCATGGACGCGAGTTCCTCCGGTTTGTTCTCGCCCCATGACCCGGGGCTGTTCCGACCGGTTGTCGACTCCCTGCTGGGGCGCGACGAATACATGCTTCTGGCCGATTTTGCCTCATACATCGAGTGTCAGGATCGTGTCAGCCGCGCCTGGGTCGACAAGGAAGGATGGACTCGCATGTCCATCCTGAATGTGGCCAGAATCGGCCGGTTCTCGTCCGATCGCTCCATACGCCAATACGCCGGGCAAATCTGGAAAGTCAGCCCATTGCCGAAATGATTGCGGTACAATGCGAAAGGAGGCGCCCGATGTGTCAGGCCCGTTTTGCCGTCTGGATTGTGCTGATGTTTGCGGGGGTACTTCCGACCGGCGCGGGCGAGCGTGTTGCCGTCGAAATGCCGGCCTTTCGGGTGGATGCGGACGGCTTTGGCGCTGATGAATCCGATATTCGAGCTTTGCTCGCTTCGACCGGGCGTGAACTCTGGAGGTATTTCGCGGATTATCGGATTTCGCCGATGGTGATAAAACGTGGTCGTAATGGACCTATAACGCTTTATCAGAAAAACGAACATGGTGAGATTGTCATTTGCCTGGACACCGAGCGGACCTACTGGTCGCAGTACGCCTACCAGTTTGCCCACGAGTTCTGCCATGTCTTGTGCGGATTTCGCGAGGGACCGCGACAGAACAAGTGGTTTGAAGAGACGCTTTGCGAGACAGCCTCGTTGTATGCGATGCGGGCCATGGCCCGATCGTGGAGGAAGGATCCCCCGTATCCGCATTGGAAGGACTATCGGGACTCACTGCGCGCATATGCCGACGATGTGATCCGAAAGCGGGAGGCGGTCGACGATATAGTTCGTCAGGGGCTGCCGATGTTCTACGGGATCAACCGGGCCGCGCTGGAGCGCGATGCCACCTTGCGGGAAATCAACGGGGGCATGTCGGTGGTGCTGCTGGATCAGTTCGAGCGGACACCAGAGGCATGGGAGTCCATACGCTGGATCAACGCCTCACCAGCCGTCGCCGGCGATTCGTTCCGGCAGTACCTACAGAAATGGCAGGCTGCGGCCCCATCCAAACACAGGCCGTTTATTCGCCGCATCGCCGCACTCTACGGTATTGAAATTGCTCCCGGCTGAGGCGCCTGCCAAAACGCAAGTACCTCAATCCCGGCCATGAATGCGAACCGTCGTGGAAAGGTATATGCGGCGTTCGCCGATTGTGTAGACCAATTCGCCAAAGATGGCCGAGTAGCCGGTTGCGGGGGACTTGATCTCAAAGGCATACTTGTCCTCCGTCGCCTGAAGGGGCTGCGACCGCCATGTGGCCTTGCGAAAATCCCTCGTGGCGGAGTCGGCCAGCCAGACCGAGACGCCGGTCGGCTTGACATCGGAAGAGATCGTCAGCCGCATGGCGCCGGCGCGTTCGGCGAACTCCCAGTTGGGCTTCGGCAGCGTCAACTTGCCCGCCACCTCAAGCGCCAGTGCCGACACGGCTCCGACAACACGTATCGGATCGTTCAGTCCATGCCCGGAGTTTGGGATGTAGAGGATGTGTTTCTGGCCGGGCAAACCGTCGTAGTAAAGGTTCAGCGCATCCAGCGTCCAATAAGGGTCGTTGGTGCCCAGCAGGATCAGCTTGGGCATGGTGAGCTTCTGGCGATATGCGTATGGATCAACGATCCCCAGCAGTTTGCGGCCGGCCTCGGTGTCCATGCGTTCCTGAATCTTCAACCGTGTGTAATCGCCCACCTGCTCGCTGTATCCCCCGTATGTCTCCTTCTGCTTTTTCATCTGCGGGCCCATGTTCAGCACGTCGATGACCATGGGAGCTATGGCGGCCACGCGCGGGTCGGTGGCTCCGGTGAGCCAGGTCGTCCA
>CAYSSA010000046.1:21599-22450 GCA_964433485.1 uncultured Tepidisphaeraceae bacterium
CGCCTCCGAGGCGATGAACTGCTCCACGGCGTCCATGGCCCGCACCGCCGCCTTGGTCATCGGAAGCAACAGCGGCCAATCCTCCTCGCCGGTTTTCAAGTACTGATCGAACGTATGAGCTATCAGGGCATCCTCCCTCATCCGCTCGATGGGTTGAAACGGCACGCATTGCAGCACCGCCACCGGCATCTGAATGGCATTGGCCACGGTCGTGGCCAGCTTGAGATCACCGGAGTTGGCGTTGACCGGCTCGCGTTCGCGACCGTCCCGCCACGATCCACCCCCGATGATGAGCAGGCCGGGCGTGCTCTTCGCCAGTTCCGCCGGGCGCACGACGAGGAGTTTGTGCTTCCAGGCGATCCCGCGCCAGGTCTGCGAGACCATGTAGATGTCGTCATACTGCACGGTCGCTCCGGGAGCGCTGCCGCCGATGCGCGTCCATGAGTAGCTCGCATCCTTCGCCGCAACATACCCGGCCAGGTCGGCGCGGGCCGAGGTGCAAACAACAGTAGCCAACAGCACGAGCCAGGATATTCGTTTCATCACTCTCTCCTGCGAAATCCACTATTGCCACAGGTTCATTGCCCGCGCGCCGGCCTCCGCCACATCCTTGACATTCAAACTGCAAAAAAGCTCGCCAATCAGAGTGTTGCTTTTCCAGCCTTGAACAAGGCTTTGCAGCAGAACACAGACCTGTTATCGCTGCCACAGGGGGTAAATTGAGTCGCCATACAGTGTCACACGTGGGCGTGCCCATCATCAGGCGATCATACATCCAGGTTCTTCACTTCCAGCGCGTGTTCCTCGATGAACTGCCGCCGGCGCTCGACGTCCTCCCCCATCAGGATCGA
>CAYSSA010000046.1:22480-22699 GCA_964433485.1 uncultured Tepidisphaeraceae bacterium
TGCTCCAGCGTCACCCGCAACAGCACCCGGCGCGAGCGGTCCAGCGTCGTCTCCCACAACTCCTCGGCGTTCATCTCGCCCAGTCCTTTGAATCGCTTGATCTCGATGTTCTTACGCGCCAGCCGATGAATCTCCGGCACGATCTGCGACACACCCGCCACATTCACCAGTTCCGCCTCGTTGGCCAGAGCGTAGCGCGTCAGCAGTTTCTCTCCGCTG
>CAYSSA010000047.1:0-20194 GCA_964433485.1 uncultured Tepidisphaeraceae bacterium
CCGCGGTGAGTCTTCGCGGTGTGGAATAGTGACAGAAGTGCTACGCTGAAAAGGAGTCCGACGCCTGCGCATTCTCGCGGCCGATCCCTCTTCCCCTGGGATAAGCTCCCCGAGAGCCCCGACCTGATCGCCCTGCGATTCCTGCTCGACCTGTTTCCCGATCAGGACCGGCCGGGCCAGGCGCAGCACTTGAACATGCTGGTGCACCAGGCGATGGCCAACTGGCTGGCGACGCAGGAGCGGTACGAGGGCAAGAGCCTTTCGCCGACGCGATTGTCGCCGATCGCCCGGAAACTGGCCAAGCTGAACCGGCCGAAACTGCAGCCGGCCTGACGGCCAACCTGCGGGAACACACCGCCCGAATCACCGCCCGACGCCGGGCGGCGGCCGACACTGCGCCGAAACAGCCCCCAAGCTGCCCGGAGGGGACTCGGCCGAGGATTCTGTCGTTCTATTGCAGTTCCTTGCAGACTGATGATGCCTGCCTGCCGCATGACATTCAGATGACGCCGCTCAGCTCCACACACAACGCAAGCGGCTGGTTGGATCGGGCCATTTGCCATTTCCGACTGCGCTCGGTATTCACACGCCCCGCCGCCGGACGTATGCTCTGCGCCATCGCCAAAGGAGACGCACATGCCCTTCACCGATGAGGAACTTCGCAAAGCGCTCAAGGCGTTCAAGAAACGCCTCAAGATGACTCAGCTCGACGACGACTCGCGCCTGGGGCACGGCCCCATGAGCACCGGCGCTAAGGAGAAAATCGTCTCGATTCAGCCCCCCGCCGGGTTCGGCCGGGAAATCTGGGAGGAGCTGGCCGACAAGGGCTACCTCAAACGCGATGTCAGCGGCTTCTACGAACTGGTGCCCGGCAAGAGCTGAAATCACCGCGGCAGCTTCGACAACAGATCCGACCGCGCCACCGCCGTCTGCTCGCCCGTGGCCAGGTTCTTCAGTATTACGGTTCCGGCCGCCAGTTCACTTTCGCCTACCATCGCCACGAGGTTGGCCTGCTCCCGATCCGAAAGCTTGAACTGTGCTTTGATCGACCGTCCCGCCAGATCCATGTCGGCGGCGAAACCAGCCGCGCGGAGTTCCTGCAACAGCCTGAACTGCGCCGTCCTTGCGGCCTCCCCATGATAAGCCAGCCAGATGAGCGGCCGGGCCGTGCGCGGCAACTGAACGCCCTGGGCATCGAGGGCGATCAGCAGGCGTTCCAGTCCCGAGCCGAATCCGACACCGGGAGTGGGACGGCCGCCGAGTTGTTCGACGAGATTGTCGTATCGCCCGCCGCCACCGACGGCGTTCTGAGAGCCCAGTCCGCCGGCGGTGACTTCCCAGAGAGTTTCGGTGTAGTAATCGAACCCGCGAACCAGGTTGGGATTGGCGACAAACGTCACGCCCGCATCGCTCAACAGCCGTTGCACCCGCTCGAAATGGCGACGGGACTTTTCCGAAAGGGATTCGGCGGCGGGCGGCGCGCCGGCACAGGCTTCCTTGTCGCGCGGATCCTTGGAGTCGAGAATTCGCAGCGGGTTTTCCGATAATCGGCGCTGCGAATCCTCCGACAGTCGCTCCGTCTTCGGCGCCAGAAACCGCACAAGCACATCGCGATAGCGCTGCTTGCTCTCGGCATCGCCGAGGCTGTTGACCTGGAGCTCCAGATCCCGCAGGCCGCATCGGCGATAGAAGTCCATCTGCAGCAGGATGCACTCGACATCCTGGTCGGCGTCGGGAATGCCGAACGCCTCAACGCCGAACTGGTGGTGCTGGCGCAGCCGGCCCTTCTGGGGCCGCTCATAGCGGAAATTCGGGGCAATGTAGTAGACCTTCGCCCGTGCTCCCTGGTCGTTCAGCAAGCCATGCTCGATCATCGCCCGCACCACTCCGGCCGTTCCTTCCGGGCGCAACGTCATGGAGTCCCCGCCCCGATCCTCAAACGTGAAGGTCTCCTTCCTGACGATGTCCGAACCCTCGCCCACGCCGCGGTGAAAGAGGGCGGTCTGCTCGATCACGGGCGTGCGTATCTCGAAAAACCGGAACAACCCGGCCGTCTCACGCGCAATCCGCTCCACAACCTGCCACTTCCACGAATCGGCCGGCAGGATGTCCTCAAAGCCCTTGGGAGCGCTGATCTTGGTCATGGTGGTCCCTGTGTACTGACGGCAAAAGGCACGAAGGGGAAAAGTCCCTTCGTGCCTTTGTGCCTCAATGCCTTCGTGCCTTTCCGATCATGCCTCGCCGCCGCCGACGCTCTTCTTCTGCTCTTCCGTCGGCTCCACTTCCTCGATTTCGGCGTCCTTCAACACGGCGTCCAGCGACTTTTCCTCACGCAACTGCACAAACAGATTCATCAACAGGTTGCCCTGTTTGGCCATCTGCTGTTTCACCTTCTCGGGCCGCTCGCCTCGCTGCATGGCGATCAGGTTGATTCGCCCGTTCAGTTCCATCTCGCTGACTTCCACATTCATCGCCTCGGCCAGCTTCTGCAGGATGAAGAATGACTTGAGATCCTTGGCCGATTCCTCGGCCGCGCCGGCCTGCAGTCTCTCGATATTCGCCTCGATCCGCTCCTGAGAAACGCCTCGCTGCATCAATTCCAGCACCCGCCGCATGACCACCCGCTCCGTCTGTTTGCCGGACAGCTTCGCGGGCAATTCCACCTGGACCTTCTCCATCAGATAGTCGACCACCTGACGCCGCAGCAGGTTGCTCACGTCGAACTTGATGCGCTCGTCCATCTGTTCCCTCAGGGCGTCGCGCAATTCCTTCTCGTCGTTGAACCCAAGCTCGGTGAGGAATGCCGCGTCGATGACTGCCGGCTCCACCCGCTTCAGTTCCTTGAGCGTGATCTCGATCTTCAGATCCTTGCCGCGGAGGTTCTCGACCGCATGAGTCTCGGGAACCTTTGTGACCACCTCACGCGTCTCGCCGATGTTCATTCCCTCGAGCTGCTTGTCGAAGTCTTCGATCATCAGTCCCGCCACACGCCCCGGCCGAGCCACCAGTTGGGTGTCGTTCTGATGCGACAGGACATTGCCGTCCACCTTGACCCGCACGTCAGCGGTCAGGAAGTCCTTGGCCTGCACGGCGCGATCCGTCACCGGCACCAGCTTACCCTGCTGTTCGCGCAGGTTCTGCATGGCCAGGTCAATGTGCTCCTCCGTGACCACGATCCTGGGTTTCTTGACCTTGATCCCCTTGAGCTCGGGCAGCGTGATCTCGGGTTGAATCTCGACCGTGAACGAGAAGCACAGCGGCTCGCCGTCCTTCAGTTCGATCTTTTCCGCATCCTGAATGTCCGGATCACCCAACACCTGAAGCTCGTTCTTCTCAATGGCGTTCTGATAGCACTCGGCGATGATCGTCCGCTTCACCTGGTCCCGCACGTCCTTGGCGAACTTCCTCTCGATCAGGTTGGCAGGCACCTTCCCCTTGCGGAATCCGGGAATCACCGCCTCCTGCCGCAGTTCCTTGAACTGCTCGCTGATCTTGCCGGCGACGTAGTCCTTCGGCACCTCCACGCAGATCTTCTTCGCGGCGGGGCCGGCGTCTTCGACCCGGACGGTGTAGGGAACTTCCTCGACGGCGGTTTCAGCTTGGTTCTCGGCCATAACGGTCCTCTGGTATCCTTACGGTTTAACAAACGACGGCGGGGGCTATCCCGCCGACGCAAGACCGGTTATCGTAAACAAGACCGGGCGGCAATGCAAATGCCCGGAAAGGTTGAATTATGTCCGATGAACCGAAACTGAGTCTCCATGTCGATTCCGACTGGAAAAAACAGGCCCAGGAAGAAAAACGTAAACTCGCCGAGCAGGAGGCCGCCCGCAAGAAGCAGGAGCAGGTCGTCACCGCGGCGCCCATGGGCGTGGTTGCCGGCGCCGCCTCGTCGGCCTCCCGGCAGACTCGCCGGCCCCAGGGGATGCCCTCCGCCAGCTTCGAGACCCTCGTGCAATCCCTGGTGACGCAGGTGCTGTTCTATCTCGGGGACATTGCCGGCCGGGGCAGCGAACCCGTCGTCAACCTCGATATGGCCAAGCACAATCTCGACACCTTGTCGGTTCTCGATGAGAAGACCCGAGGCAATCTGTCCCCAGACGAGCAGCACATGCTTGATGCCGCCCTCTATGAGGCCCGCATGCGGTTCATCGCTGTTTCCTCTCGGTATGCGGAGTTGCCGTAGCCAAAAAACCGAGGGCCCGCCTGCACGGAAGCAGGCGGGCCCATTGTGACATTCTACAACCGGCTCATTTCTTGGCCGGGCATTTGCCCTTGCAGCATTCCTTGCAGTCGGCGCAGGAGCACTTGCCGTCCTTGCAGCAGTCCTTCTTGCAACCCTGATCACTCGGGCATTTGCCCTTGCAGCATTCCTTGCAGTCGGCGCAGGAACACTTGCCGTCCTTGCAACATTCCTTCTTGCAGCCCTGAGCGGGCTCGGCCGAGCCGGCCGCGGACACAAGCGATGCCGATCCAACCGCCAGAACCATCGCGAACAATCCCATGAGAATCCACTTGAACATACAATCTCCTTTCAGAACAGGGGTTACGATTCAGTCCGTCAGCAACCTGCAACCACCTTTCTGAACGGAATCCGCCCGATTAAGGTTCCAAAATTTTCGTCCGAACTCGGTTTTGTCTCCAGAATCCGCCGACAACGGCCGTAAGTATCTATTGCGCAGCATGTTAGCTATGTCTTGATTCGGTCAAACATTGCCGCCGCCGGCGGTGCGAACAGAAAAACCGGCATCCACGCCATCAGGGCGGGCCAATGCTCGGCCAGATGTGCGGGAACAAAACCGGGAATGCTGCCGGCGTACTGCTGTCCGGCGAACGCCGTCGCCATGCATAAACCCGACCAGATGATGCATCTCCCGGCCGCCATGCGCATCTGTCCCGGCTCGCGTGTCAGCACCGTTGCCACGCACAGAAGCAGAAGCACCATGTTCAGGCTGATCTGAGCCGCGCCGCGGAAGTGTTTGACGCGGAGCAGGTCGCCCCGCCCGTAGGAACCCGGGCGCTGCAGCAGCTCGTCGATGCGCCTCAGCGACAGCAGTTCAACGAAGTTGCCGGATCGGTAAAGCTGGATTTCCTCGGGTGTTATCCCAATCGGACCGCCAGGCTCGATCGGATACGTCAGAATCGACTGCGAGACGATGGCCCGGTTCAAGCGCGGGGCCAGGTTGATGTCCAGTGTTCCCCCCGGAACGTACCGCCCCGCACCATCCTCTCGCAGCAGCTCCCAGCATTGTCGAGCGGCATCCCAACTGGCGCGGTCCGCTTTGATGTGGCCCGTCGGCTGGTTCTCCTCGTCAAAGAGGATGATCGAAACATAGTCCATGCGCGGGCGTCCGTCGGTCGGCGCGGGGGTGTAGCGGCCGGCGAACAGCCTCGCTCCGGTGACCTCATCGCGCATCGCCGCGATCGGAAACGTGCTGGCGTCAAGCGAGGCGCCGTAGCTGTGTTTGCGGGTCAATTGAGGAATGATGTTCGGGATGATGTGCTCCTGATCCACCCAGAGCAGAACATTGAGGCCCAGCCCCACGAGGATGATCGGCAGCGCGATGCGCTGCAACGGCACTCCGGCCGACAACAGCGCCGACAACTCGTTGAAACGAGTCATGCGCACGAGCGTGAACGCCGCCGCCACGGTCGGAATGATTCCCGAGAGATGCACGAAAAACAGCGACAACTGGTAAAAGTAGAAATCGCCCACATAGGCCAGGAAGTTCAGCAGCGCGGCCAAGCCCGTCAGGTCCGGGCGCGCGTTGATGGCCACCAGTTCGTCGAAATTAAAGACCATGTCCAGCACCACGTACATTCCCACCAGCACCATGAAACTGATGAGGTAGTTCTTGAGGAAGGACAGCGTGATGTAGCGGTCGATGAGCTTCATTGCCTATTGCTTCCTCAGCCAGGTCAGCAGCCCGGCGGCCAGGGCGCCCACGGTGATGTTGCCGCTCCAGATGATCCAAAGCGCCATCCGCAGGTTCCGCGGGTCTCCCTGGGCCACATGCTGTCCGGTCACCATCAGGGCGATGCAGAGAAACGCCGGCGCCACCGACAGCGCGAACGCCGACAGGAAGTTCCCCGTTTTGAACATCATTCCCAGCGACGACCCCACCATCACCAGGATGAAGCAGGAAATGGCGAAAGACGCCCTGGCCTGAATCTCCGCGTAGATCGTCGACTGCAGGGACTGAAGCTTGCGCTTCAGCCGCGTCGCCTCCAGCGCCTTGCTGGAATTCTTCAGGTAATAGCCTGGTCCGCGGTTGGCGATCTCCGTCAGCTCCGGCGGCAGCGGCGTGGTGATGTACCGCGGCACACCGGCCCGGTGCGGCCGAATCTCATCCGTGCCGATCAGCACGTCGTCGAGTTGGAAGGCGATCCGCATCCGCCTCGTCTGAAGATCGGCCTGAAAACGCAGCGTCAGATTGCGCGCCTCGTCCGTCCCCACCACCTCACCGTCGCGCGTATGAATCAGACGGATGTCCCGCGTCTCCCGCGGTGAAATCCAGGTCAGCTTGCCGCCGCTGCGAAAGGGCGCCCGGATGCTTCGATCGAAAACGACGCTGTAGCCCTCGCCCGTCCCCGACTCGAAATTCAACTGGCGGTTCCTGGAAAAACTCTGCAGCACCATCGCCTGATAGGCTGCCTGCTCCTCCTCCATGGTGATGGCGTTGTAGAAGGCTCGGATGTCGCGGTGACCGAGCGGATCCTCGTAGAACCGCTGCAACTGCTCGATGGTCATGAACTTGGGGTTCTCCTTGATGGGAGACGGCAACTGCAATGGGCCGACGCTCGCCGCCGCCACGCTTCCGATGTTCGCTCCGAGCAGGTTTCGCGGAAACATCGCGCCGTCGTCCAGGTTGGCCGAGAACTCCACGCCCGCATCGCTCCGCCGGATGATCACCGTGGCTGTCCGGGCCGTGTAAAACTCGTTGGGCACGGGCACGCGCACGGTGGCGCCGGAGTTCGGATCGGTCTGATCGGCCTGCTCGTAGAAACAGAACATCGGGTTGTGCAGCACGACAACCTCGTCCTCGATCCGATCCGGGGGCGAGGGCATCCGCTCGGCGCGCTCGGCGTAGACCGTTGCGGCGGGCAATTTGATCCGATGCTCTCGCTCGATGCTCCGCACCACGATGTCGGCCAGGCTGGAAAACGCCACCTTCTCCACCTTGAGCGTGAATATCGGCACGATGAAGCAGAGCGAGACCAGCGTCAGCAGCGCCAGTCCCAGCCCCAGGATGAACGCCGGCGCCGTCAGCGTCAGATAGCTGATTCCCGTCGCCCGACACGCCGTAATCTCGTTGTCCGCGGACAATCGTCCGTACACCATTGTCGTCGCGAACAGCGCCGCGATCGGCAGGGCATAGGTCTGGGCGGCCGGCATGAAATACGACAGCATCTCCAGCACCTGTCCGCCGGTCAGTCCATACTGCATCAGGGGCTTGAGCAGCCCGCCGAAGGAGATGATCCCCGCCAGCACCCCGAGGGTCAGGAAGAAGACCTTCAACAGATCGCGGAAGATATACCAGAACAGGACTTTGCTCATGGGTAACCGCCGGCGGTCAGGGTGTCCCCCCCTCGGCTGCAAAGCACGCCGGCGCCGCTCGCAAATGTTCCGCCACGGCCGAGGCCAGCCGGGCAATACCCTCGTCGACCTGGGCCATGGCCACCTGCCCGAACGACAGTCGCATGTGGTGAGTGGGTTTCTCGCCGGGATCCCCATGGAAACAATACTCACCCGGCACGTAGATCACGCCGCGGCGGACGCAGTCCTGGAACAACGGCTCCTCACCGGTCGTCCGCGCCTCGGGCGGCAGCGTCAGCCACACATAGAGCCCTCCGTCCGGCCGGGTCCACGACACGCCGGGTACACGGGACATGTGCCGCTCCAGCGCATTCAGCATGGCGTCCCGTTTGATCCGATACTCGCTCCGCAGCCGCTGAACATGTCGCTCGTACAGCCCGCTGCGCATGGCTTCCAGGGCGATCTGTTGACTGAGGTTGGCCGACCCGAAATCGTGCGAGCCCTTCTGGCGCAGGACAGCCTGGTGAATCTCGCGCGGAAGCGCGGTGTAGCCCAGTTTAATGCCCGGTGCGAAGGGCTTGGAGAACGTCTGCGTCAGAATCACGAACGAATTGTCGGCGTCAAAAGACTTGATCGACGGCAGGGGATCTCCGTCGTAGCGCAGCTCGCGATAGGCCGCGTCCTCCAGGATCAGGATGCGGTGTCTGCGGCTGTGCCTGCGGACCACATCCAGCAACTGCCGCCGCCGGGGAAGCGAGAGCGTCAGCCCCGTCGGATTATCGAAATAGCTGGTGCAATACACCAGTTTCACGCGATGCAGTTGGCCCTCATGGTCAATCCTCGTCAGCAGGCAATCCAGCGCGTCAACATCCAGGCCGTCGCCGTCCATCGGAACCGTGAGCACCCGCGCCCCCAGCGAGTCCAGCGCGCCGGCGAAGACGAAATAGCTCGGGTTGCCGCAAATGACCATGTCCCCGGGATCCACCAGCACGTCCGCCACCAGGTACAGCATCTGCTGCGACCCCGTGGTAATCAGCAGGTCGTCCGGCGTCAGCCCAAGCCGCCGCGGCGTGGAATCCTCCAGTCGGCAGATGTGCCCGAGCATTTCCTCCCGCAGGGCCGTCAGGCCAATCGTCGTGTCGTATTGAAGCGTTGTCCGCCCCCGCCCGATGTCGGAGAAAATCCTCCGCGTGATTTCCAGGCATTCCTCCACCGGCAGCGTGGCCGGGTCCACCAGCCCCGCGGCAAACGAAATCAGATCGGGATTGGCGATGACCGTCGCAATCAACCTGGAAATCGGCGATTCGCCGGTTCGATCGGCCTTGGCGGAAAAGACAATGGGCGGTTGAGGGCGCATAACATTCCCCCCGGGCTCATCCGACGGGGAAACCAATCATGTTACCGGCAGCGTCGCAGTTGCGAAAGACGGCGGGCGGATTCGGATGGACGACTGCCGCCATGGCTGCCGACTGCCCGCATTGCGTTTACCGAGCGCTACGGCACAATAATCCGCCTATGCGCATTGCCGCTTTCCTCGCTGCTTTTCTGCTGCTCGGCGTGTCCGCGACTCCGGCGGCCGAAGTCGATGACACCCTGGCTGTGATGACCTTCAACCTTCGCTATGCGAGCCTGACGCCGCCCAATTCCTGGCCCCAGCGCCGGCCAGTCGTCGCTCAGGTCATCAAGCGACACGCGCCCGATCTCATCGGTACTCAGGAGGGGCTGTACGCACAGCTCAGGAACATGGCCGCCGACCTGCCGGAATACGACTGGATCGGTCTGGGTCGCGCTGGAGGAAGCCGTGACGAGTTCATGGCGGTGTTCTATCGCAAGGACCGGTTTGAGCCGCAGGAGTTCGACCATTTCTGGCTGTCCGATACCCCGGAGGTCGTCGGTTCGATCACCTGGGGCCACAAGGTCCGCCGCATGTGTACCTGGGTGAGATTCAAGGACAACCGCACCGGTCAGGTGTTCTACTTCGTCAACACGCACCTGGACCACGAGGTGCAGCCGGCCCGCGAGAAGGGCGCGGAACTGATCCGCGGACGAATCCTCTCCTTCAAGCCCGAGTATCCCGTGATCGGCGATTTCAACGCCGCCGCCGGCAACAACAAGGCCTACGACATCCTCACCGCCGACGGCGCCTTCGTCGACGCCTGGAACGCCGCCACCAAGCGGATCGGCCCGGCCATCGGCACGTTCCACAACTACAAGCCGGCCATTCCCGACGGCGACCGAATCGACTGGATCCTCACTCGCGGGCCGTTCAAGGTGGAATCCGCCCAGATCATCACCGACAGCAACGACGGACAATTCCCCTCGGACCATTTCCCGGTGATGGCGAAGTTGCAGATCAACCGGTAGGCGCGCCGACGGGGTATCAGGGCCCACAACCGTTGCCGAAGGCGGATGATTCGCAGTCGGTTCCGTCAGAGGCAACAGAGGTTACACTTCGGACATGAGGCATTTCACACGGCAGACAACCAAGGTCGTTTCCGCGGTCGCGGTCTTTTTCATGATGGCGTGGCCCGTGGCGGCGATTGCCCAGTCGGACAAACGGGAAGCCAGCCGCAACGTCACCTTCATCTCGACATCGGACTCCCACTATCGCGAGGCCGACCGCAAGGACAATTTCAACGATCTCAACCGGGCGTCGGTCGATGCGATCAACGCCATCGAGACGGAGAAATGGCCGGAAAAACTCGGCGGCGACGCGATCGGGAAACCGCGCGGCGTGGTCGTCCTCGGCGACTGCATCGACGATGGCGATCTGGCCAGGGATGGCCGGGTGCTCAGCGAGGAGCAATTCAAGCTCTTCGTGGCCGATTTCGGCCTGTACGGCGGCGATGGCAGGCTGAAGTTCCCCGTATTCGAGGGCTGGGGCAACCACGACGGCCCGCCCCAAGGCAAGGGCAAATCGGGCTTCAGTTTCCAGGCGAATCTCAAGAAGCGCAACCAGGCCCGCAAGGAAAAGGGGCTGATCTCCCATCTCTCGGATAACGGCCTGCACTACTCCTGGGACTGGGATGATGTTCACTTTGTGCAGACGAACATCTACCCGGCCGACAAGCAGCGAGATGGCGTGCGCTACTCGCCGGTGTGGCACGACCCGCAGGGAGCGCTTACGTTTCTAAAAAAAGACCTCGCCGAGAATGTCGGCAACAGCGGCCGACCGGTGGTGCTGCTGAGTCACTGCGGCTTTGACACCAACTGGTGGATCGAGCCCGATTGGAAAGACGCCTACGACGCGGCCAAGGCGTACAACGTTGTGCTCTTTCTCTATGGCCACACCGGCACCGGCCTGAAAGACTGGGCGCCGCCGGGCGAAAAGAAATGGACCTGCATCAACGACGGCAACCTGACGGCCGGCTTCTTCGTGATCCAGATCACCGGCGATCGCCTGCGGGCGGCGTATAGAACCAAACGCGACCTGAAGACCGTCAGGCGGCCGGACGGCACGGTCGAACGCGGATGGGATGGCACATGGGATTGGCGCTGGCTGCTGGACAGGCGGATAGACGGGCGCTGACCAGCTCCATCGGGGTATGGAGAGGGCAATAAGTGACGGGGCGGATCGAAAGACGCCGCCAACGCGATCGCCAACCCGCCGCACAGCTTCGGAAAAACCCGACGTGCCCCGCATCATCCGGTCCCCGCCGCCCGCTTTCTCTTCATGCCTGAATCCCTTGCGTTTCGTCTCCACCGACCCGCCGACGGCGTTATGTCAGGGGTTGTGTTCCTGGACTTGACAAAGCGCTCGAATATTCCCGTCCCCCAACGAAGAACGCGTGTCCGATTCGGTGATTTCTCCGGGTTCCGGGAAGGATCGCGGAATGGCCGTCGGCAATGCGCCGTCTTATTCATCCAATCCCTTCCCAGCGAGGATTCGCCCTGCGCATTTCTCGACCCTCGCCAGCCGGGTTCCGGGTCGCCTGGCTCCCGAAACATAGAGCAGGTATGCCCGTTGCCGTCCCGGCGTCAGTGATTGAAACGCCGTCTTCAGGTCAGGTGATTCATCCAGTCGCGTCTGGAGTTCCTCCGGAACCGGATGTTCCGTGATCTTCTTGAATGTCACCCTCAAACCGGCTCTTTCCAGCTCAAGGGCTTCTTCCACATAGGCTTTCAAAATCGGCTCGAGTTCCACGATTTGTCGAGCATTCTTGAAGCGAATCACGCGCGCCGCCTGCGTGTTCTCGCCGGGTTTGGCCAGAATACCTTTCGAATCCTTCAACAAGGCGCCTTTGAAGAAACTCAGCACGCAGCAGTCCTTGAATGCACCCAGCCCCACGACGTTGCTGTTCCGAAACGTGTAGCACGGAGAACGCCATTTCACTTCTTCGGTCAGCGGAGAGTCAAGGATGATCCTTCGCAGTGCCTGAAGTTCCTCCTGCCACGTCCTGTTCTTGCGCACGTATCCATCAACCTTCGGATTCGTTCGATTCATTTTCTGATCCTCCGACAAGACGCAGACTGTGCGACCCGGCAGGGCGACCGCGGCCCGCCGCTCCTCTCGGCCAAAACGTCGCCTATGGTCTCTTCGACAACTTCTGCTTCATCTCCGGGTGCTCGATCAGGAACTGTTCCGCCAGCACCCGGCCACGCGGCGTCAGCCAGCACGCCGTGAATGCGGCCCCGGCGGGAAGCGAAAGATTCCCCGCGCCTTCCAGCAGTCTCTCCATCGCTGGCTCCTGCCGAGTCAGCCTGATGAGCGTAGAATACCAGACCCACACCAGCGGATGACCATCGTAAAAGCCCTGCAGGGCGGCCGCCCCTCCGCTCCGGCAGCGATCATCCCACACGCCAGCGGCGAACATCGCATGCCGCAACACTCGATCGCAGTTGGCATGAATCCGATCGGTCGGCGGCGACGCGTGAAGCAGTGCCGACGCGAGGATCAGCCGCTCGCGGAACAGCTCCGATTCTTCTTCGCGGACTTCCATCTCGCGACATTGTAGTCAACCTCCTCGCTTCCTTGTGGTCCTCTTTGGTACATCGATCCGTTTGCATTCCTGACGCCGCGATGGATCTCCATCTATCCCCGGCTGCCGGATGATGGCTCCCGCTTTCGCCATCGGGCGCAGGTCGAGACGGCATCGCTGTCGGCGTCGAAGAAACGAAGCAATGCGTCCTTCCACGTTCCGGCGTAGTCCACACCGATGCGCGGGCTTGTCTCGATCCTCGGTGGCCGGCCATCACCACGAAGCAGGAACAGCTTGTCGCCCGTCAGGTCGATACCGTTGTCGGCTCGGGTGATCCGCATCGCCCGCGTCAGCTTGCCCGGACCGGACAGATCGGCGTTCCATCCATCCAGCGGCTCGGCCGCCCGGATCAGCACCGCCTGTGCCTCGCCCTCGGGGCCGGTGACGATATTGAGCATGTCGTACATTCCATAGATGAAGTAGACGTAGGCACAGCCGCCGGCACGAAACATGACCTCGGTGCGAGCGGTTCGGCCGCGTGAGGCATGGCACGCCAGGTCGTGCGTGCCGACATACGCCTCGGTCTCGACGATACGCGCCCGGCGTTCGGACCCATCCAGGCGATGGACCAACACCGCGCCCACAAGATCCCTGGCCACAGGCTCGGCCGGGCGACGGTAGAATGCCAGATCGAGACGCTTTGGCATGGCGACGGGGTACCGCTGGCGTTTAGGCATGGACGCGAATTGTAGCCGGTTGGGTTCGGGCCGATGAATTCTCCGCACGCCGTTCAGTTTCGTGCTATAATACCAAGTTGTCTTTATTGCAGGCAGTATCATTGGAGGCAGGCATGTCCAGAGCGAATATTCTGTCTTTAGCGATTGTTTCTATTGGACTTACGTCAATTTCTGTTGGGGCTGCGCCGCTCCTGTACGATGGTTTTTCAGGCTATACGGCTGGGGCGATGGCCGGGCAGGTAACTCCTGCGGTGGGCTATGCTTCCGGCGGATCATGGGTCAGCCTTGCCGGAACGGTCAGTGCCAGCCCTTCGTCTGGTCTGACCTACTCCCAGGGCAGTCTGCAATTGGTCACATCGGGCGGGTTGGCCGAGACGGCGGTTGCAGGATTCAATGGTGTCAAGGCGTTGCTGGATGTCTCGCCTGCCGGTCCCTTCGCCCAGGCCGGGCTGGTGGACGGTGGGAAGATCGGTGGAACCAACGTCAGCGGGACTTTGTACTATAGTTTCCTCGCCAAGGTTCTGGCGACGGATCTCCCCGACGGCTCGAACGACTTCGCCGGCTTCCAACTCTACAACGGCGGCAGCGAAGGCTTGGGCGTTGGAAACAATTGGAACGCCTGGGCTTTCAGCACTTTTGGACCTGGCGGCGAGGGCGACCTGGTGCGGCCAAGCGACAATACCTATCTGTTGGTGGACTCGGCCACCCATTTGTTCGTGGTCAAGATCCAGTTCAACGCCGGCGGCAATGACGATATGACGATCTACATGGATCCGTCGCTTGCCGATGTCGAGGCCAATCAGCCCAACACGGTATGGCGACGCTCGGCGACGGGCAACGCGATGTTCGATGGCATCGCGCTGCGATCCGGGAGCAGCAACAACGACAATTCCTGGCAGTTCGACGAGGTCAGATTCGGCACATCCTGGAACGATGTGGTGGTCGTTCCGGAACCTGCCGGGCTGGGTCTGGCGGCCATTGGCGCACTGGGCCTGCTGGCGCGCCGGCGACGCGCCTGATTCGCAGACGGACAGTGGAATACATGTGGAAATTCGGCCGGGCGGCTCGATCGAGCCGCCCGGTTCTTGGTTTGGCGGCTGTGGTCGGCCGAGGGCCACGGTCGCGGCCATTGCCGGCTCATTTGCCCGACGCCGGAAGGGCCGCGGCAAGCGTTCCGCGGTAGACGCGCGGGCGGGTTCCCAGCAGTTCGATGGCGAACTCGCTCTTGCCATGCCGGATCAGCAGATGGGTGGTATCCGAGACGCCTTGAAACGGATGGAAGACCACAACGGCGATGTCCTGGCCTGCCACGGCGCCGGTGACGATGGGAAGTTCTTCGCGGATGACCTCGACCATTGTCCCGCCGTTGGCCGGGCAGCCATTGGCGGCGGGCGGTGGTGCCGGGTAATCTCCCCGGCGTGGCCGATGCTCCGCTAAACCTTCGCTCCGTCGGCGTCACCCATCGACCGGAAGGACAAGCGTGTGTGGATGAATCCGTGCTCATCCGGGCCAGGGCCGGCGATCGCGTCGCGCAGGGACAGCTTCTGAACTGGCTGGCCGATCCGTGGTATCGGATGGCGGTGTCGATGCTGGGCAGCGCGGAAGCGGCCAGGGATGCCGTACAGGAATGCGCCTTGCGATTCCTCTCCGAGCTGGGTCGATTCCGCGGCGACAGTTCGCTCAAGACCTGGGCCATGGGTATCGCCATCAATGTTGTTCGCGAACTGCGTCGAGCCCAGGGGCGCATGCGGCTGGTTCCGGATGACTTCGATGCTCCGGGCGCGGGTGAATCGCCGCAGATTCAAGCGGAACTGGTTGAGGATAAGGATCGCCTGCGCCGATTTCTGGGCGATCTTCCCGAGCGGCAACGGGAGGCGCTGGTGCTGCGGTTCTTCGAGGAGATGTCCGTCGAGGAAACCGCCCGGTCGATGGGATGCGCCGAAGGGACCGTTAAAGCCACTGTGCATCAGGCTTTGCGCGCTCTGAAGGAGAAACTGATCCGAAAAAAGGCTAAACCTCCCAGCCCCCGATAGACACAGATAACATGGCAATGAGCGAACTTCGCAAACAACTTCGGGGATTCGCCAGGGAATATGCCGAGTTGCGCTATCCCGGCGATTTGGCGGCCGACATCCTGCGGCGGCAGTCTCGCTCGCGTTGGATGCGATGGGCCGCGCCGTTGACGATGGCGGTCGCGGCGGCCGTGGCGGTGGCCGTGCTGTTGCACCGCCCGGATGTGGTCGTCCGGCCGGTGTCAGGCCCCGAGCCCGAGGCGGTGGCCGACGTCACAATGGAACTGCTCGCTCCGGAGACTCCCGGTTTGCCTGGAGAAGCGACGTTTGTGCCGTCCGAGGCCGTGCTGTTGCCGGCGGGTCAGTCGCTGCTGGCGCCTGTTGTTCCAAGTCTGTGGGAAACATCCAGCCTGGACATCACCAATCCGAATACGAAGGAGCCCGTATGAATACGCGTCGGATCATCTTGTCGATGCTGACTGTGGTTGCCGTATTGTCCGCCTTGGCATTGCTACCGGACTCCGCGGTCGCCCAGGATCAACCGGGAGAGATTCGCCGGCCGGCGTTGCGAGGCGAGCGTGATCGCGAACGAGAGCGCGACCCGCAGGATCGACCCCGCCCGGAAGGTCCGGGGATGCTGGAAGGCCCGCGCCAACCAGGCGGACCGTTTGGCGATGGCATGGGTCCAAGGCCGCTTCGCCCCATCGGTCCCGGCGCCACTGCCGACAACCTGCGAAACTATTTGGAAATGGTGGATCGATACCATCAGATTTCCAAGGATCCCACGGCCGCCGGCGTTGCCGCCGTCATGTCCACCGTTGACGTCCTTCGTCCGCGAGGCGCGCAGGCGGCCATCGATTACTTCACGAAGTTGCTGCCGCAGGTGCGGAGCGAGGCCGTATCGCGGGCCATCCGGCTTCAACTGGTCGAACTTTACAAGGCGACTAATCAGCCCGAGAAGGCGCTGGATCTACTGGAAAAGCTCATGATGGACGCTCCACGGGGAACGAGCGGCGAGCGATGAAACGGAATCAGACCGCGCATTTGCCGTTCGGGGTTCGTGAAGCGCGATGGATCGTCGAGGATCGCCTTCCGACTGCCGCCGCTGGCCATTACGCCAGGCCGTGGGCGGCTCTGTATAGGTTCCAGGTCAGGTGAATCTGCCCCTGGTGGTGTGCCTCATGCCAGGTCAACAGGATGATGGATTCGCTCACCGTGCGCTGCTTGTTTCCGGCGACGACGATTCGGTCGGCGTCGCCGGGAGCCATGCCGGCGATGAAATCCTTGAAGCCGACGAGGTGGGTTTCCAGCGCCTGGCGGATGGTTGCCAGCGTTGGCAGGTTGGTGTCCGAAGGCGTGGAGCCGCCGCCATAGTTCTGCACCAGGGTCGGATCCTTTGCCTGCCCGCCGCGAAGCACCATGTTGACGTATTTGTCGTGTGTTGCCGCGCAGTGCATCGCCTGCCAGGCGATGTGCGCCCGCCCCGGACCCGGCCGCCAGGCCAGCACGCCGGCCACATCCTGGCCGGATTTCTCAATCGCCTCGAGCGAGCCCATCAGACGTGCCCGCGTGAAATCGACCGCCGCAAGATAAACGGAATTGCTCATGATCTCCTCAATGCGCCATTGCTGTTCGCGGCGGATTGTATGCCTTGAAACCGCTCCGTCCAAACATCCTGCGCGGCTCGTGGGCGCACTCTCGGTCGGCTGGCTCTGTAACAGGCAGCCGCGAGCGGTGTATTAGCCGCATCGGAGCACTGCAACCCATGATCCGCACATTTCTCTCGCGTCGTCGTCTCCTCGCCGCCACTTCCGCCGCCGCATTCATGATCGTTCCGCGGCATGTCCTGGGCGCCGGCAAAGAGCCGCCCAGCGAGAAGGTGAGCCTGGCTTTCGTCGGCGTGGCCGGTCGCGGCGGCGCCAATCTCGATGGTCTGGGTGCCCAGAACGTGGTTGCCCTGTGCGACGTCGACGGCAAACGGCTGGGTGGAGCGGCCGCCAAACACCCGCGCGCCAAACAGTTCGCCGACTATCGGAAGATGCTGGATCAGGTGGGCAAGAGCATTGACGGTGTCTCTGTTTCCACTCCCGACCATGTCCACGCCGTCATTGGCATCGCCGCCATGAAGATGGGCAAGCACGTCTACTGCGAAAAGCCGCTGGCCCACTCCATTTATGAAGTTCGTCAGATGCAAAAGGCCGCGAAGGAGAACAAGGTCATTACCCAGCTCGGCAATCAGGGTCACTCCACCGACAGCATCCGCATGTTGTGCGAATGGATCTGGGATGGCGCCATCGGCAACGTCCACACCATCCATGGCGCATGTGCCTCGGTCTACTCGCGCATCGCCGACCTGCCCAAGCTCCAGGAAAAAGTCGAGGTGCCGGCCAATCTCGACTGGGATCTATGGCTCGGCCCGGCGCAGGAGCGGCCGTACAGCCCGATGTATCTGCCGGGCAAATGGCGGGGTTGGACGCCCTTTGGCACGGGTGTGGTTGGCGACTGGACCTGCCATGTGATCGACCCGGTCTTCTGGGCACTGGACCTGGGCGCTCCCACGTCCGTCACGGCCCTGCGGACGGGCGACTACGACCCCAAACTTCATGCCGATACCTTCCCCGCCGGCAGCGTCATCAAGTACCTCTTTCCGGCCAAGGACAAGCGGGGTCCGGTCACGGTTTATTGGCACGATGGCGTCGAGACCATCCCCCGCCCGGAGAATCTCGACAAAGACCGTACCGTTCCCCGGACGGGCGCCGTGGTTCTCGGCGAACGCGGCGGAATCACCTACGGTTCCCACGGCGCTGCCGGCCTGCGCATCTTCCCGGAAGCCCAGATGAAGGCCTACAAGCAGCCCGCCAAGACCATTCCCCGTCCGCGTGGTCACCACGCCGACTGGCTCGACGCCATCAAGGCCAACAGGCCCGCCGGCTCCAATTTCGACTATGGCGGCGCGCTGACCGAACTGGCCCTGCTCGCCAACATCGCCCAGCGATTCCCCGGACAGGAACTGATCTGGGACGGTCCGGCCATGAGGATCACCAACAACCCCGACGCGAACAGGTTCATCACGCCGGCATTCCGCAAGGGGTGGGAGATGTAAATGCCGGTGGGCGCACCTGGCAATCCACATCCGGCAGCCTCGCCAACAGCAGCGGCCAGGGTGGCATCGTGGCTGTCGTCGCTTACGCAGATTGTCGCAACCCGGCGGAATCAGGCATGGTCCAGATACGCCTGGCGGATCTTTCGCAAATAGTCCGACTGATCCAATGACCAGTATTCTTCCGAGAAGACCTCAACTTCGTTGAAACCACGGAACCCGGCGGCCTCGACCCAGCCCCGGATCGCGCGCAGGTCGATGCATCCGTCCCCCATCAGGCCCCGGTCGGTCAGCATGTGGCGAGTGTTCACACGCCAGTCGCAGATATGATACGCCAGCAACGTGCCCTGTTGGCCGGCCAGCGCAATCTCCTCGCGCAAGTCCGGGTCCCACCAGACATGGTACACGTCGACGGCGATGCCAAGACCAGGGTGTCGCAACTGTTGGCAGATTTGGCGGGCCTCGGCCATGCGATTGACGCAGCTCTTGTCCGCGGCGTACATGGGATGCAGTGGCTCGATGGCGAGCTTGACTCCTGCCGCCGCAGCATACGGCAGCACCGCCGCGATGCCGTCGGCGACCTGCTTGCGGGCGTCGGCAAGCGAAATGCCGGGGCTGGCGCCGACGACCAGGACAATCATGCCGGCGCCGATGGCGGCCGCCTCATCCACGCAGACGCGATTGGTGTCAATGGCCGTCTGCCGCGCGGCCGCGCTGTCGGCTACGAAGAATCCGCCGCGGACCAGCGCCGGCACCGTCATTCCGGCATCGCGGAGCATTCGCCCGGCCTCTTTGGCTCCCATCGGTTCGAGCGTATGCCGCCAGACACTGATGGCCCGGATGCCGGCCTTGCTGTAGCCTTCAATACACTGGGGCAGGCTCCAGGGCTTGGTGGTTTGCGTGTGGATGGCACAGCGCGAGAGGTCGGTCAGAGCTGATGCGGACATAGGCGGTCCCTTTGCCGGTGAGAATCGTCTGCGCGCGGATGGTCCTGGCGTCGGATCGCCGAGCCATGGTCAGCGGTTGATCCCGTGTCTTCGGTCGTATTCGGCCAGCAGGCGGATGCCAAGGCCCTTGCCGTCGTCCTCGACCTCGATGGGCATGCCGTTGGCCCCGCGCGACTTGATCGACATCTTCAGGGGTTTGTCGGCGCGAATCTGGTCGATGGCGAGCATATTGCTGGTGACGTAGATCGTACCATGCCAGTTGATCTCGAAATAACGGTCGTCCAGCGGAGCGCCGTCGCCGCCCGAATGCGCGCAGCCGGCCAACGCAAAAAGAAAAAGCGCGGCGAAGGCAATCGCCGCGCTCTGGATGATCGTATGACCCATGTTCGCGAAGTGGCGGTCCATGGGCGACAGTTTACACTCAGCCGGCATTTGCGGCCAGAGCGGCCTCGCCGGTTTCCGCGACCTTCTCGCGGCGCTTCTCCGACAGGCGGGTGCCCTTGCCTACACGGTCGCGCAGGTAATACAGCTTGGCACGGCGATTCTCGCCGGATCGCTTGACCGTGATCGACGACACGAACGGCGAATGCAGCGGGAAACCGCGCTCGACGCCTTCGTTGTTCACGATCCGGCGGACGATGAACGTCTCGTTGATTCCGCGACCCTTGCGGGCAATAACGATGCCGGAAAAAATCTGCGTCCGTTCCTTTTCGCCTTCGATGATCCGGCAGGCCACATCGACCGTGTCACCAATGGCGAACTGCGGAATCTCCTTCTTCAAACTCGCCTGCTCGACGCCTTCAACAATCTTGTTCACCATGGCATAACTCCTGGTCGTTCGTTAGCGATTCTCTCTATCAGTCCTTCGACGCAGGTACTCGGCCCACAAATCGGGCCGGCGCTCCCGCGTGCGCTGTTCTCTCAATTCGTGCCGCCACTGGG
>CAYSSA010000047.1:20239-22613 GCA_964433485.1 uncultured Tepidisphaeraceae bacterium
CCCGCGATATTCACGCGGGCGCGTGTACTGCGGATATTCCAGCAGGCCGTCAGAGAAGCTCTCCTCGGCCGCGCCGTCTTCGGCACCTAAGGCCCCGGGGAGCAGCCGCACGACGGAATCCACAACCACCATCGCCGCCAGCTCGCCGCCGGAAAGCACATAGTCTCCGATCGACAGTTCGATCGGCCCGAGGCCTTCGATAATCCGCTCATCGAAGCCCTCGTAGTGTCCCGCAATCAGAAGCAACCGCTCCCTGCGGGAAAAGTCCTCGGCCATCGCCTGGTCAAACCTCCGGCCCTGCGGGCTGAGGATGACCCGGGTAGCCGGCCGCGGATCGGCCTTCTCCACGGCTTCGACGGCGTCGTACACGACCTGGCACATCATCACCATGCCCGGTCCGCCACCGAAAGGCTTGTCATCAACCGACTTATGGTTGTCGGTGGAGAAATCTCGGATGTTCGTCAGGTGGTATTCCACCAAGCCTTTTTCCGACGCTCGCTTGGGAATGCTGGTTCCCAAAACGGGCGCGAACATCTCCGGAAACAGGGTGAGGATATCAATCCGAAGCGACATGACCGCCTGGGGTTGGAATCCTCCGTTCTTCAGCGGCCGCCGTTGCCACGGTCTTGATCAGCGGCCGCAACGCTCACTCATGCCGGACTGGCTTCGGCCTTGGCTTCAACCTTGGGCTTGGGCTTGCCCGGCTTTGGAAGCCGGAACTGCTTGTGCTCAAGGCCCGCCTTCTTCAGCAGGGACGAAACCGTCTCTGAAGGGATGGCGCCGCAGTCGAGCCAATACTTGCAGCGATCGAGCTTGACCACGAACTGCTTGGCCTTGTCCTTGTTCGTTGGATCGTAATAGCCGAGCTCTTCGATGGTCCGCCCATCACGCGGCGAGCGGGAATCCACGGCGTTCAGACGAAAGAACGCATGGTTGGATCGACCCATCCGCTTAAACCGAAGCTTGACAGACATTGTAGTAAGTCTCCTCGAGTCCAAAATTTCAAGAACGAAGCAGTATACCCACCGCCCGGACTTTGACAAGGGGGCAAAACATACGTTCGGTTGTTCGGTTGCGGCTGCCGGTCAGTCGTGCCGATAGACGGTGATCCTGAGAATCATCGGACGATCGACGCCGAGGTATTTGTTGGCCAGAAACGGCGGGATATGTGCCTGGTAGTTGGCGCCGGATTCATCGCCGTTGAGGCGGAGTTCGTGGACCCATTTGCCGGCGGCGTCGAAATGGCCAAGCTCAACCTTGCTGATCTGTGTGTGGCGCGGGCCGGGCGCGGTGGCTTCGAAGCGCACGCCGAAGCCGTAGCCGGCCATGAGGAACTCCTCATCGCCGGTCTGGATGATCAGCCCGCCCACGGGCGGGTGGCGCTCCGGCAGGCGTTCCATATAGGCGATGTTGGCTTTGTAGGTACCGATTGGTTGCGACGGGAGTCTGGCTTCGCCGTCCTGCTTCAACATCATCCGGCCCGTGCCCTGGGCGGCGGCGATGGCGGGCATGATCTGGCCAAGGATTTGATAACTGGCGACCAGCGGATGACTTGGCTCCATGCTCTCGATGCCGAAGGGTGAGAAGCCGATGGCATTGTGCCGGCCGACGGCCCAGAACACACGGGCGGCGGCCTCCGGACCGGGGCTGATTTCGGGAATCAGCAGCGGATTGCCGTTGCGCGTGAAACTCTCCACGACCTGTTTGAACTCACCGTAGATATCAGGCGCCATCAGGTCGATATGCGGGGCGGCCGCCCGCCAGATCTCGTGCATGTGCGCCACGGGTCCGCCCGTCGGATAGGTTCCGATCTTGCCGCCGTTGTCGAGCCAGGCGTTGACGAACATGGGCAACGGATACTCCGCCTTGCCGGCTTCGGCGATGGCGTCGATGTACCGCGCATAGTGCCAGGCCGAGAAGACCTCGGCCCCCTCCGGACCGGCGCCAAACACCTCGCCCCAGGCGCCGGCGGGCTTCTTCCCGGCGGCGGTCCAGCGACGCAGCAACTCGGGATGCAGTTCCTTTTCGTGTCCGGCCAGGTATTGCATCAGTTCCGGCGGAACGGGCGAGGCGAACGCCGCGTCGCCCTCCACCGACAGGTCGCGCGGCTCGGGTTTGATGCCCACCTCGTTCTGCACCTGGACCATGACCACAGTGCGATGGCGCGCATCCACTTCCTTGAGATGTCGCACACGCCGCACGAACGCGGCCGCGTCCGCATTGCGGTTGGCCTGGCTCAGCGGCGTGAGGATGTCCTTGGTGTTGCGGTTGGACGAGCCTTTGGCTCGCGGAAAGCGCTTCGTGTCCTGCAACACCCACCGCGGCGCATAGCTGGAAACGCCGTTCTTCCAACTGCCGAACCAGAGCAGCACCA
>CAYSSA010000048.1:0-8682 GCA_964433485.1 uncultured Tepidisphaeraceae bacterium
AGCCTATCAGTTGATGGAAGAAGAAGCCACCGCCGCCGGCAATCCCTCGGGTTTCATCAGCAAAAAGCAGAAGCGCGATGTGAAAGAGAGCGTGCGGGCGAGGCTGGATGAAGACCTCAAGAGCGGCAAGTACCGTCGCGGCAAGCTCATTCCAATGCTCTGGGACTTTCCCGGCCGCACTCTCTACACGCCAATCTCGGGCAGTTCCACGGAGAAATTGCTCGAACTGTTCGAGCGGACATTCGAGCTGGAACTCGAACCGGTCTCAGCCGGCACGCTGGCGCTGGAGTATTGCGAGAAGGCCGGCAAACGGCGCGAGTACGAGGACACCCGGCCGACGCGTTTCGTGATCGGGACCGAGGGCGAGAGCCGCTGGCCCGATTATCCGTGGGTGGCCAAGGGTCCGCAGCCCAAGGACTTCTTCGGCAACGAGTTTCTGCTGTGGCTCTGGCACGAGGTCGATGCCCGGCATGGCACGATCAAGACCGAGTCCGGCGAGGTCTCAGTCGTGATCGACAAGTCGCTGGAGCTGGATTGCGCCTACGGCGTCAGTGGCCGGGACGGCCTGCGCGGCGATGGTCCAACGAGAATGCCCGAGGCGTTCGACGCCCTGCGCAGCGGCAAGGTGCCGCGGAAGATGAACCTGCTGCTGGAAACCGGTGGGTTGACGTTCGACCTGGGCTTCTCCGGTGAAGGCTTCGCGGTCGCCAGCGCCAAGTTTCCCGATGTGGACGAAGCCGAGGACGACCGCACGCTCTTTGAGGAGCGCATTGCCATGTTGCGGAATCTCTCTGAGGCGATTGATTCGCTTTTCCATACGTTTCTCAAGCACCGCATCGGATCGGGCTGGGAAGGCCAGACGCAGGCGCTTCGCAAGTGGATCCTGCACCTGGGCGCAAAGCAGGCGGCGTAGCCTCCCCGACATCCCCGGCCCGGAATCATCGGTGGGCTTTGTGGTTGTCCGCGGCTGAGCCGTCAAGCCGTCGGCCGCCAAGGCCGCGTGATCTGTCTCGTTCGCCTTCTTTCGCCGTTCGTGTACACTGGCCCAACCGATTTCAAAAGGAGTTGAAGTCCATGGCTGAGACGGTTCGTATTGGCATCATCGGAGCGGGATGGCCGGGACAGCAGCACGCCAGAGGTTGCCTGGCCGCCGGTGGATTCAAACTCGTTGCGGTGTCCGATCTGATCCCCGAGCGACGCAAGAAGCTCATGGCTGAGTTCTCCATCGCTCGCGAGTACGCCGATGCCCACGATCTGCTGAAGGATGTCGAGATTGATGCCGTGAGCATCTGTCTGCCGAACGATCTGCATGCGCCCATTTCCGCGGCGGCACTCAAGGCCGGCAAGCATGTCATTGTCGAGACGCCGCCCGGCCTCTCTGCCGCCGAATCCAGGCGCATGCAGGCGCATTCGCAGAAGCACGGCAAGGTCCTGGTTTATGCCCTGCAACGTCGCTTCGGTTCTCATGAGCAGGCCGCCAAGGCCGCGATCGCCCGCGGCCTTGTCGGCGGGGAAGTCGCTCGATGCGGAGAAGGCGAGCGCGACGCAGCAGAGGCCGAAGCACTGCGCGCAGTCGGCGCCCAGATCATATCCGCACCGCCTGGACGCGCACTCGCGGCGTCCCCGCCGGCACCGGTTGGTATACCCAGCGAGCTAAGTCCGGTGGCGGCGCCATGGTTGACATCGGTCTCCAAATGCTCGATCTGGCCTGGTTCCTGATGGGCCAGCCCGAGCCATCCGCCGTCTTCGGCGTCACTCATCACCGTTTCAACGAGGCCGCCCCGGTTGGCGTGCCTTTTGACGTGGACGATGCCGGTTTTGCCATGATCCGCTTTGCCGACGGCCGTTCGATTGAACTGGCCGCAAGTTGGGCGCTCAACCAGCCGGCCAGCGCCAACGGCGTCGCCTGCCGCGTCTATGGAACCGCCGGTGCGATCGAAGTATACACTCCGGCCGGCGCGGTGCTGTATCACGGCTTTGACGCCAGGGGTGAGTGCCGCGAGAATCCGCTGAAGGGTCCGAAACTCATTCACTACGCCGCGCTTTTCCGGCACTTTAAGGAGTGCATCGCCGGAAAGGCGACACCAATGCCAGGCGCCAGCGAGGGGGTGTCGCTTATGCGGATGATCGAAGGGATCTACCGTAGCAGTGAAAGTGGTCGCAGTGCGGCAATCTGAAGGCTCAGAATGCACGGCAGCTTCAAATAATGGGATGCTCAAATGAGGGTTCGAGCTTCCGTCTCCCGGTACTGATGGGCCCGAAGTGATCGCGGAAGCAAACGCGTCCATGACTTGTGCAGCCCGCCGTCTATAATCGCCCGGAGATGCCGCAACCGCAAACCTCATCCACTGTCTGGAACCAGGAACTGCTGGCCAATCCGCACGAGGCGGCCGATAAGCAGAGCCGCGTCCGCCGCATGTTTGCCGCCATTGCCGGCAGCTATGACCTCAACAACCGCGTGCATTCGCTCTGGATGGATCAGTCTTGGCGCAGACGGGCCGTGCAACTCGCGGACTTGAAGCCCACGGACTGCGTGCTGGATGTCGCCTGCGGCACGGGAGACTTGGCGCTCGGTTTTGCGCGGGAACTGCACAGGAAAGCCAAATACGCAGACACAAACGCCCCAGGGCGCGTCATCGGCCTCGATTACACGTTCGAGATGTTGCCGATCGCCAATAAGAAATCGAAAATCAGCAATCGAATCTCAGCCGTCTCCTGGCTCAACGGCGATGCCATGCGGCTGCCGTTGCCGGATGCCTGTGTCGATGTGGTCTCCATTGCCTTTGGCATCCGAAATGTCGCCAGTCCACAGGCGGCGATCAGCGAGTTCCATCGGGTATTACGCCCTGGTGGCCGCCTTATTATCCTCGAGTTCTCACTGCCCCGGAACCGCATTCTCCGAAGCGCGTATAACCTCTACTTTCGCCGCATTCTTCCGATCACAGCCACTTTTATCAGCGGTGACCGAACCGGGGCCTATCGCTACTTGCCGGAATCGGTCAACACCTTCATCGACCGGGAACAAATGCTGGAACTGCTGGCTGGCGCTGGTTTTACGGAAATAGCCCAGTTTCCCATGACCTTCGGCGTCTGTGTCTGCTACCGCGGTCTTCGCCCCTTCGGAGGTTGAACTGCCTCTCCGGCGCTGGTAAACATCCGCCATGCTGAACAACCCCATGCCGCCAATTGGCCAGACCATCTCGGAAGGAAAGACCAAGTGCATCATCCAACTCAAGGACGATGCGTCCAGGGTTGTTCTCCAAGCCAAGGATGACATCACTGCGGGCGATGGCGCCAAGCACGACATCATTCCCAACAAAGGCAAGATCGCCACCAACACCACCTGCAACGTCTTCCGCCTGCTCAAGTCCTGCCAGATTCCCGTGGCGTTCGACGAACAGGGTGGACCGGACTGGTTCATCGCTCCCAAGTGCGCAATGCTTCCCTACGAAGTGGTGGCCCGTCGCGAGGCCCATGGTTCATACGTCAAGCGAACGCCTCACTTGCCCAAGGGCCACATCTTCCCCCGGCTCGTCGTCGAGTTCTACCTCAAGACCAAGGGGCGCCGCTGGAAGAACCATGAATTGCCCTGCGATGACCCGCTGATGTACTGGAACCCGGCCGCCGGCAAGATCAACCTCTTCCATCCCGGCAAGCCGGTCCGGCTGGACGAACCCTTCCTGTCGCTCGATCAGGCGGAGGTGTTCGCCAATCCTGACGAGGGGCGATTGTTCGACGAGATGTCGCGGTTGGTTCGACAGAGTTTCCTCGTGCTGGAGAAGGCCTGGCAACTTCAGGGGCGCCGGCTGGTGGACATGAAGGTCGAGTTCGGCCTGACCACGTCCGGGCAGTTGCTTCTGGCCGATGTCATCGACAACGACTCCTGGCGCGTGGTTGAGGACGGCGCCTATATCGATAAGCAGGTCTACCGCGACGGTGGCGATCTGTCGGAGGTCGTGCGGAAATATCAGCTTGTTGAGCAACTCACGTCGCGGTTCTGCTTGCCGCGGCAGCGTCTGATTGTCTGGGCCGGTTCCCCCAAGGACGATCTCGCCCCCATTGTGACCGCGTTCGGCAAGCTCTCAAAGGACCAGGTGCCGGCCGTCACCGTCGCCTGCTCGATTCACAAGGAGCCCGTGCGCGGCATCTTCGAGCTCACGCGACTCGTGCAGGAGATCCCTGATTGCGTTGTCATCGCCTTCATCGGCATGTCCAACGGCGCCGGTCCGACGCTGGCCGCCAACACCACCGTCCCGGTCATTACCATTCCCGCGGGATATGAGAAGTTCACGGACGATGTCTGGTCTTCGCTGCGCGGGCCCAGCAACGTGCCGGTGATGACGGTGCTCAGCCCGTCCAATGCCGTGCTGGCGGCCGCGGAAATTCTCGCGATGCGCAATCCGCATCTCTACGCCTGCCTGCGATATGAGATCGAAGAGCGCACTATGAACGTCGCGCCGATCGGCTGAGGTTACTTTTCCGGACCGCGCAGCGGCTGGGGCCAGAACTGCAGCGGAGTGCCGTTGCAGATGTACTGCCGTGAGCTGTTCTCAAAAAGCGCCGGTCTGATCCAGAGCGACTGCGAGCTCGAGGTCATTCCCAGCACGTGTCTTGGCAGGTACAGCGTGAAGCTCACGTCGTCCCGCGGCATCGTCAGAGTCGTAGCCACCCCGGCTGTCCGCATTTCGTCGCTGTACATCGCATCCGACGTTTGCAGCGGAGTGCCGTCGCCTCGGTGGACATACCCGGCGATGGTGATACGCGCGCCGGCGACCGAATGGAAACGGAATCCCAGACGGCCGGTGGCGTCGGCCACATCCTGTTCGACCGAATCGATCGACACCCACGAGCCGCCGATCGGCCCCAGGAGCGGGATCGGCGGCGAACGGAAATCAGGCGCCCGCGGCGGGCGCAACTGCGACGGCGGCGGCGCGGGCGTGGGTGCAACTGGGCGCGTGCGCTGCGGCGTCGGGCTGCTGCTGTAGAAAAAGCCAATGCCGATCAGGATGAGAATGACCAGGCACCCACACCCGCACCCGCCATCCTTCTTCTTCCGGGCCTTCTTCCCCACCGGCCCCGGCGGCCTGACCGGGGGAGCAGGCGGCGGCGGCGGCGGCGATGGATCTCTCGCCTCCCGTCCGCAGCGCGGACAGTAGTTCGCATGGGCCGGGAACAGCCGCCCGCAGTTAAGACACCGGAGTTCGTGGTACGATGATGGCATTTGTTAACAAATAAGCTGCAATTACAAAACACTGTCACTCGGCACGGAAAAACCCGTCAACACGGAAGTTGGCTCCCGTATCGCCGCCGCCAGGTTCTGGGCGACGACGCCATGCTGAAATCTCGTCGGACTCATGTGAACGAACCTGTCCGCGGACACGGTTGCATTCGCCACGGTCGCCTGGGGCCGGCAGGTCTTCCGCGGCAAACAATTTGTCGACTTCGCCGGTCATGCACCGCTTCCAAGACACATCATCCCTGCAAACCGCCCGCCGCGTCAAGACATTTCCGGTTCGGTGGCGTATGATGTCCCCCGCATGATGGCTACCCGCAACGGCAGCGTTCGCATCTTTCGCCTTTTCGGCGTCGATGTCTTTCTTCATTGGTCCTGGGCGATCGTTGCCGTCATATGGATTCAATTGCACCAGAAGGCTTATGCCAATCCAGTGTGGATGATGGTGGAGTATCTGACGCTCTTCGCCATCGTCACCATGCATGAGTTCGGGCACGCGCTGGCTTGCAAGTCCGTCGGCGGCCGGGCGCATGACATTGTGCTCTGGCCTCTGGGGGGAATCGCCTACGTTTCTCCGCCGAATCGCCCCGGTCCCTATTTGTGGAGCATCGTCGCCGGACCGCTGGTCAACGTCCTTCTGCTGCCGATCACAATCGGCATCTTCTTTCTCGCGCTCAAGAGCGGTTTGAATTCCGAGAGCGATCTGCTGCAGTTCCTGCGGACCATCATGCTGATGAACGGTTTGCTGCTGGCCTTTAACCTGCTGCCCATTTTTCCGCTGGACGGCGGACAGATTCTTCGTGGTTTGCTCTGGTGTATCATCGGTGCGGGGCGCAGCCTCATGATCGCCGCATGGATCGGCATACTCGCCGCGGGGCTGGCCCTGGTTGTCTGCCTGTCAAAGGGCAACATCTACCTCAGCTTCATGGCATTCTTCGCCGCCCAGCGATCCTACATGGGCATTCAACTCGCCCGTCAGATTCGTCTGCTCGAACAGGCGCCGATCTATTCTTGGTTTCGTTGTCCCGGCTGTGGCAAGAACCCACCGGCCGGCGCCTGGCTCAACTGCGCCTGCAACGCGCCCATCGACCCGTTTCAATCCGGCGGAAGCTGTCGCTTTTGTGGAAGAACCTTCTCCGCCGTTCCGTGTCCCCATTGCTATCAGATCTATCCGCTGACGCTCTGGCAGCCCAACATGGTGTACGCTCCGCCATACGTGCCCCCGCAACAGTGAGTCTTCGTATCCTGGAACAAATCCATGAATAACCTGCTCCTTCGCCTCGGCCACTCTCCCGATCCAGACGATGCCTTCATGTTCTACGCGCTGGCTCGCGACAAGTTTCCCACCGGTCGCTACCGCTTCGAGCATATTCTCCAGGACATCCAGACCCTCAACCAACGGGCACGCAACGGCGAACTGGAAATCACTGCCATCTCCATTCATGCCTACCCCTACGTCGCCGACAAGTACGCACTGACCAGTTGCGGCAGCAGCATGGGCGACCAGTATGGTCCGATGGTGGTCACGCGCAAGCCCATGACCCCGGCCGACCTCCGCGGCATGACCATCGCCATCCCCGGCCTGCTCACCACCGCATTCCTGGCGCTGCAACTGTGCATCGGAAAAGGACGGAGCGGGAGCGACGAAGCGACGGAGCGACGGAGCGACAAAGGGGATGTGAAGCCGATTGCCAGTGACCCATCACGGATCACGGGTTCGGCCGCGTTCAACTACATCGTCGTTCCCTTCGACCAGATCCTCCAGTACGTCAAAGATGGAAAGGCCGACGCCGGGCTTATCATCCACGAGGGCCAACTCACCTTCCAGAATATGGGACTGCACATGGTGGTCGATCTCGGCGTCTGGTGGTTCGAGCAGACCGGCCTGCCTCTGCCGCTGGGCGGAAACTGCATCCGCAAAGACCTGGGCCGGCCGGTGATGCAGGAGGTCACCGACATCCTCAAGAAGTCGATCCAGTATTCGCTGGACCATCGCGCCGAGGCCGTCGAATACGCCCTGCAATTCGGCCGCGACCTGGACCGCAAACTGGCCGACCGCTTCGTCGGCATGTACGTCAACCACTGGACACTCGACTACGGCGCCAAAGGCCGCGAGGCCATCACCACACTTCTCAAACGCGGCGCCGCCGCCGGCCTGGTGCCCGATTGCGGAGAGGTCGAGTACATTGCAGCCAAATGAGATACTTGACCTTCCCCGCCATTTGTGGGGAAGGGTCTCCCAGGCCCCGGACCTCCACGGGCCGATGGGCTGTTGCACGATGTTTCCGGCGAATCGCCAAGCGAGACGTGAGTCCGCGTGGGTGGTTCAATGAACGCTTGCGGAGGTGGCCAAGGACGTCTTGAGGCGCGAAGCCTGGCCCTGGACAACGACCAGTGTAAGGTCATCCACCAGTTCGGCGCCATCCTGGAAACCACGAATCGCATGCATCAGGCCATCTATCGAGCCCGCCGCGGTGGCGCTCCTGGCAAAAGCCTTCCGCAGGCGGAGCGGCTCGAACGGCTCGCCGGCGCGAGAGCGGGCGTCTACAACTCCATCCGTGTACAGCAGCAATGCATATGTGTCTGGCAGCATCAGGCTTTCGGTGGCGTATATCTCCCGCCGGTCCACGCCGAGCACCAGATTCGAGTCCACATCCAGCGGCACCGTCTTCTCCCCGTCGTGCAACAGCGGGGCGAAATGGCCGGCGATGGAAACATCCAGCGTGTTGGCGGCCGTATTCAATACCATGACGCAGACGGTCACAAACTGCCCGTTGAACACCTGCCCGCAGAGCTGCCGGTTGACCTCCGTAAGGCAATCGCCGGGATCATTGACTCGCATCATGGTGTTGCGAATGAGCAACTGGGTCGTGGCCATAAGGAACGCCGCCGACATGCCGTGCCCCGTCACATCTCCGATGCTGATGACAATCCGCCCGTCGCGCAGCTCGAACCAGTCGTAGAAATCACCGGAGATGTGGTTGGCCGGCTCGTTGATGGCGGCGATGTCCACGGGCATGCCCTCGGCGCTGCGCGGAAGCCAGGCAAGCTGGATCTGTCTGGCCTGAGCCATCTCCCGCGTCATGACTTCGTTGCGCACGCTGGCGATGCGCAGTCGCGAGCGAATCATGGCGGTCGAGCTTGAAACCAGCAGCGCGGTCATCGCCGCCACCACAAAAACCGCCCACCAGAGCGCCTTTCGGAAGACATCGCTTACCATCTGATCGACCTGCGATGTGCTGCTGGAGATCAGCAGGAACCACGTCTTGTCCGCGACCGCGATCGGCTCGATCGTCGCCACCTCGTGCGGTCCGGGTCTGAGAGAAATCGTCCCCTTGCGGCCATCGGCAAGACGTTGCCGACTCTCGGCAATGGCTCGCGAGATCTCCTCGCCCGGCAATCGGCCGAACGCACTCGATGCCGATGCGCCGGCCTGCGTGGTCGGGGCT
>CAYSSA010000048.1:8692-11239 GCA_964433485.1 uncultured Tepidisphaeraceae bacterium
GAGGCCATGGTGATGCCGCGTTCGTCAATCAGCGAGGCCACCATCTCCAACTTCGCCTTCCCGGCGGCTGTTGCGGTTGCGCGGCGGTCGAGTTCGCTGAGAAATCGCGATCTGACCGCTTCAACGGGCACCACGGCCACAAACCAAACCTCGTCGATCAAGCGGGCCCCCACCCATTGCCGCACCTTGGATGGATACGCGATCACATGAGCCGGACCGGCCTTGGTGTCGCGAGCCATGCCAATGGTGGGCGACTCCGCCCGCTTAAGAAATCCGGCGACCTCGTGCATGACCGATTCCTGCACCGGTCGCGGAATCCGCGGAGGATAGAAACCGATCAGCACAAGGTCATGATCATTGCCCGGCGGTGCCGTGGGCCTGGTTGCGGGACCGAGAGCATGCCCTTGTTGCGGACCGCCACGCGGACGATTCCGTTCGCCCGGGGGACCAGGCGCCGGTCGGCCAATGAGCATCAGCGCGGCTACCCTGTCCCGTCCGCCGGGCCCGACCAACTGGTGTCCAACAAGCTTGGCGGCGTTTTCGAGGGTGTTTGCCGACATCCGAAACGGCAGGATGGCATCCTGCTGATCGCGTTCGAGAATGTCGAGCGAGGAGAGGATCGACCGGTAGTGGGCCTCGATGCCGTTGCCGGTCTGTTGGGCGAGAATGGCTTGTTTCTCGGCAAACTGTTCGATCGCCTGCTCCCGAGCCCGGCTATAAACCCCTTTGGCCGCGAAAGTTACGGCGGCGATTATGCCGACCAGCAACAGCAGGTGGATGAGCAGGATCTTTCGTGCGTACCGCCGCGCCAACTCTTCCATAACAGCCTCAACGCCAAACGCCGGACTACAAGAGCGGCTATCCAACAACTACAGACGCTTGGAGAGACACTATATTCCGCAAAGCTCTACCAAACCAGTTCCGAACAATCGGTTTCTCAGGGTACCGGATCGTCCGTATCAATAATCCCGGCGGGGTTGAAAGGTTACATTCCGCTTGTCGAGGCTTCGGGTTGGAGGTGCGCGGCCCGTGCAATCCCGGCCCGCATTCCATACAATCCGGGGCGTGGAGTTATGGCTGTGAATGCAACGAACCCGTGTCAACCCGTGCGGCGGCTGTACATGGACAATGCCGCCACCAGTTTCCCAAAGCCGCCGTCCGTCCTGGCGGCAATGAACCATTACGCCGCCAGCCTGGGTGCCAGTGCCGGGCGCGGCGCTTATGCGGAGGCCGTCGAGACCGGCCGGCTGAGCGGGGAATGCCGTCGGCGGCTGTGCAAATTGTTCCACGGGGAACGCCCCGAGCATTTCATCTTCACGCTGAACTGCTCGGGCGGGCTCAATCAGGCTATCAAGGGGCTGGTCGATCCGTCGCGGAAGATCCATGCAATCTGCACCCATATCGACCACAACTCGGTGCTTCGGCCGATGAACGCGTTGGTCGATGCGGGATTGATCGAGCAGACGCGGTTGCCGGTTGACGGCCGGACGGGGCTGGTGGATCCGGACGACGTTCGCAGGGCGATACGGCCAGACACGCGATTTGTGAGTATCACTCATGCGAGCAACGTGACGGGGACGTTGCAGCCGTTGCGGGATATTGGGTTGATCTGCCGCGAACGGGACGTGGTGTTCGTGGTGGACGCGGCTCAGTCGGCGGGACATCTGCCGATCGACGTGCAGGCCGACTGCATCGACCTGCTGGCGGCGCCGGGTCACAAAGGGCTGCTGGGACCGCTGGGTACGGGTGTGCTGTATGTGCGGCCGGGAATTGAAAAGGTGCTTCGGCCGATCATGGACGGAGGTACGGGTTCGGTTTCGGAGCAGGACCGGCAGCCGGATTTCCTGCCCGACAAATACGAGCCTGGAAGCCACAACGCGATCGGCATCGCCGGACTGTCGGCGGGTGTGCAGTGGGTTCTGGAACAGGGTCTGGAGAACCTGCACCGCCGGGAGATGGATCTGGTGCGGATGTTCATCGACGGCGTGAGCACGATCGAGGGGCTGCGATATTTCGGCCCACAGGGCGTGCGCCATCGGGTGGGAGTGTTTTCGGTTCGGCTTGAAGGCTATGAACCGATTGAACTGGCGGCGGTACTGGAATCGCATTTCGGCATTCTGACGCGGCCGGGATTGCACTGCGCACCGCTGATTCACGAGGCGATCGGGACGAAGCCAGGGGGCGGCTCGACGCGGTTCAGTTTTGGGCCGTTCCTGAGCATACAGGATGTGAAATATGCGACGGATGCGCTGGCGGAAATCGCCATGGAAGCGGCGGTGAAATGAGTAGTGAACTGCCCACGGACAGCCAGCAATTGCCGCCAAGGAAAGTAGATCAGAAAGCACGAGGCCGGTATCAATCGTCGATTTCGGCAAGGCTCTGACAGGTGATTCCGGTCCGGGTGAATACGATTACTCCGGACAGCCTTCCCACCCCCACAGGACGGCGTTCTTCATCAGAGCCAGCGCGTAGGCGGGGTCATAGCCGCTGAAGGTCCATCCGCGGGCGTCGAGCAGTCCGGTGGTGATGTCCAGGGGGCTGTAGATC
>CAYSSA010000048.1:11262-15978 GCA_964433485.1 uncultured Tepidisphaeraceae bacterium
GTGATCGGGCGGCCGATCGGCCGAGCTTCTGTATGGTGTACGGACGAATAACCGGATTCGGCAGTGACTGCATTCCGTTGCCCTCGCGAGCGAGCAAAGGGTGTGTGGCCGGGATCTGCGCCAGCTTTGTCTGGGGGAATGCCTTGGCCATGGCCAGGGCAAAGCTGGCGTCAAATTCGGGAGAACTGCCGCAGGCGTCGGCGAGCAGGAGTCCGCCGTCCTCGACATACTTGCGAATGGCGGCGATTTCGGGTTCGCGCAGGGTGAATGCGGTGTTTCCAGTGAACAGTGCAACAGGGCGTTCCGCGGCCGAAAGTTTCTCAAGCTCGACGGCGGATGTCTGCAGGCCAAGGCCGGTCTGGAAGCTGAACCAACGCCCGAACCGGACGATGGAATACGGCTCGGGATCCCAGTTGCCGGTGTATTTGACGCGGGCAACGGGGAGTCTCTGGTCGGTGGCGGGCGGTTCGGGTATGTAGGTTGAGCTCAGGCGGTTTCGCAGGTCGGTCTTGCCGGCCGCGTAGATGAAGAGGTTCACGCCCAACTCAAACGCGCTTTTCTTTGTCTTTTCGGCTCGAAGCTGCCACGATGCCGCGAGATCATCCGCACTATGCAACATGAGGATACGCGAACCATTACTCAGGCACTTCAGCCGCGGCTTGGGATTGATTCGGAAGTTGAGTGAATACAAATCGTGATCGAGGGGAAGGTCTTTCCATTCGTACATGGGATAGAGCTTGCGGCCCAGGTCCAACGCGAAGGTGGTGAAGGCGGTCCGGCCGCCGTCGGACTGCATGAACAGCAACCCACCTGCGTCGATGAAGCTCTTGATCTTTACGTAGTCGCCTTCCTTAAGCTTTGGCCGCTCGTGGCCAGCGAAGTAGAGGATGGGCGAGTCGGCCCAGTCCTGCCACTCACGGTCGATGGGAACAACCTGCCAGTTGACCGGACGTTCCAGTTCACGGCTGGCGAAGCGGGAGAGGTTGGCCATGTCGCGCGGGCGATTGGCCCAGAAGCCGTCATAGCGGAGCTTGTTCATGAGGATCGGATGCCGGCCGCGGGCGAGAAAGAGCACCCATTGGGCGACGACAATGCTGTCGCCATTTGGATGGAGGTTGAGCAGTTGCGGAACGACGGATGCCGCGTGTACGGCATACCAGTCGTGCTTGCCGAAGTACTTGAATCCGCAAGCCAGTCCGACGCGCTCCAGGCCATAAAGACCGTACGGGGCTACTTCGCGCACGCTGTTGTCGCCGTTCTCCAGCCATTGCAACCCCCGGGCCACCGGCGGCGAAAGGGGCGGGCGACCCACGTCGGTTCCGAATCGCGGCGCCACCAG
This sequence comes from uncultured Tepidisphaeraceae bacterium, assembly GCA_964433485.1. Taxonomy (GTDB): domain Bacteria; phylum Planctomycetota; class Phycisphaerae; order Tepidisphaerales; family Tepidisphaeraceae; genus JANYKD01. The sequence continues at coordinate 12,602 of CAYSSA010000048.1, forward strand.
CCAGTCGTGGGTGACGAACAGCGACGCCAGGCCTGCGACGGTCATGTTGAAGCTGCCGACATAGGCCCCCATATTGGCTTGCGGTGTGCCGGGCGGCGGATCCTTCAGGTCGTAGCGCCACTGTCCGTTGGCCAGTTGTGTCGTGGTCCAGTGGCCATCCACAAGCTGCCAATAGCCGATGGGGATTTCGACACCAACCTCCGCGCCGGACCAGACGCCGAGCAGTCCATACTGGGAATTGGAATGGTCGCCGAAGGCAATGTTGCGATTCTGAGGAATAGGTGACGAAGTTTGTTGTGCGGATGTTTGATAGATGCCGTATGTGTAGGCGCCGCCATGCACATTATCGAGCAGGTACTTCACGTCATCCAGCAAGACCTGGCGGTCCTCCGGTCGGCAGTGAAGCGCCAGCGCGGTTGCGCGGATGCCCCGGGCGTAGGTCTCGGCGTGGCCGTTGACCGGCGCAGCTTTCATTGTCGCAATCAGGCGCGGCATGGTTTTGCCCTTGATGCTCAAGCGCTCGTCGCGGATGGCTAGCCCGGCCTGCAGCAACGCATAGGTGCAGAGGATCTGGTGTCCGGCCTGCAAGGACCGGTCCCCCTGCGGCATCAGCTTGCGCCGTTCCGGCTCGGGTTCCATGGGCTTGATCAACTGGCCTTGGTCGTCGAACTGGTTCAGAAGAAAATCGACGCCGCGCAAAATGGCCAGGCCGATTTGCTCGTCGGTCACCGCAGGCTGCGGAAGCGGGATGGGGTGAACGGGCGGGCGCTCGGCGGCGATTGTCCCCGCAGCCAACATCAAGGCCAGCGCGCCCGCGCACGCTGCTCCTGCCCAGTGGCAACATCCTCGTCTACTGTCGAAGGTACCCACGGCCGGCCGCGCTTCCATCTCACCCTTTGACAACATGTCGGTCTCCTCATCAAGACATGAAGGGGCGTATGTACTGCGCTACCGTTCATCGCGCGGTTGCGTTGACGGCGGGGTTGTGGTGCTGTCGCGCAGTTCATTCTCAATGCGTGCCATCTCGGGATGTTCCAATCCGCTCCGCCGGTGGAATCGCTGCCTCTTGGCCGAAGAAGCGACGCTGGAAGTAGAGGGCAACGTTGACCAGTCCAATCAGCACCGGCACCTCGACCAGAGGCCCAATGACGGCCGCAAACGCTGCGCCATGATGAATGCCGAAGACGGCCACGGCGACGGCGATGGCCAACTCGAAGTTATTGCTGGCGGCGGTGAAGGAAATCGTTGCGGTCTGGGAGTAGTTCGCGCCAACACTCCTTCCCATCCAGAAGCTGACCAGAAACATGACCACAAAGTAAATCAGCAACGGGACGGCGACAAGCGCCACATTCCACGGCTGGCGAACGATCTTATCTCCCTGTATGGCGAACATGGCGATGATCGTGAAGAGCAGTGCCACCAGCGTGATGGGCGAGATTCTTGGGATGAACCGCCTTTCGTACCAGTCGCGGCCACGGGATTTGACCAGCACCAGACGTGTCAGCATGCCCGCAATGAACGGAACGCCCAGGTAGATGAACACGCTCCGGGCGATGCTGCCCATGGTGATGCTCGCCAGGTCGACGTTGCCGAGATTCAGCCCCACCAGCGGCGGCAGAACCTTGATAAACAACCAGGCATAGACGCTGAAGAAAAGCACCTGGAAGATGCTGTTGAAAGCGACCAGGCCGGCGGCGTATTGGGTGTCCCCTTTGGCCAGTTCATTCCATACGATGACCATGGCGATGCATCGCGCCAGGCCAATCATGATCAGACCGATCATGAACTCGGAGTGATTGTGCAGGAACGCAGCCGCCAAACCAAACATCAGCAGGGGACCGATCAACCAGTTCTGTATCAGCGATAGTCCCAGCACCTTCCCATTGCGAAAAACGTCGCCAAGTTCCTCGTAGCGAACCTTCGCCAGCGGTGGATACATCATGAGGATCAGTCCGATGGCAATGGGGATGTTGGTTGTGCCGAACTCGAATCGGTGAATGAACGCCTGCGTTTGGGGAACGAGATAACCCAGCCCCACACCCAGCGCCATCGCGAGGAATATCCACAGGGTCAGATAACGATCGAGAAACGAGAGCTGCTTGGCAATGCCGGACATGGGTTACCTCGGAAAATGTGTTACGAGAGATCCAAACAATATCTGCGCGAAATCCCGCTCAACAAACGCTTTGATCTCATCACGCACGCGCCGATAGTGGTTCATCGCTTCCGTTTCGGATGCGGCGTCAGCGGCCAGTTGCGGCGGATCGTCAAAGCCGACATGTATCTGCCGTCGGGTTGTCAGATACTGTGGGCAGTTCTGCTTTGCGCGGTCGCAGACCGTGAAGATGCAGTCAAAGGTGACGAATCTCAGCAGTGTGACGCCCTTGGACCATTGCTGCGAAATGTCCACCCCTGCTTCAGCCATGACCTTCACCGCCAACGGGTCGATGGGCCGGGGTTCAATCCCCGCCGAATATGGCACAACCCGCTGACCCATGAGATGATGGACCCAGCCCTCAGCCATTTGGCTGCGACAGGAATTACCGGTGCAGAGAAACAGAACAGAAGGTTTGTTCGGTTGTGCGGCCATGGGTCGCCTCACAATATCCCGGCTCGTGCAGTCCACCGGACTACGGCCGGGTCGCCGTCACATCAACGCTGGTGATGAAATCCGCGGCTGTCGTGCCCACGGGAAGGTTCCTGGAGATCCTCGCGTAGAGCGGATCGCCGAACTCAGACAGAGCTGCGACATACTCCGGCTTGGGTCGTAGCGTCACATCAACCAGACCGGCCGCGACGACCATCCGTCGATAGTCATCCATCAGCACGGCCCCGGCGACGCAACCCACCAGGGCCTCAATCATCTCGGCCAACTCGGCTGGCAGCGGCCGCAACAGGGCCATGTCCGAAGCAGCCACGCGTCCGCCGGGTTTCAGTACGCGGGCGATCTCTCGCCAGACCTGCGGCTTGTCCGGGGACAGGTTGATGACGCAGTTGGAGATGACCACATCGACGCTGGCGTCGGCCACGGGCAGATGCTCGATCTCGCCGAGACGAAATTCGACGTTGTTCAGCCCGGTGCTCTTGCGATAGGCGGCCACATTACGCCGGGCCTTGGAGAGCATTTCAGGAGTCATGTCCACGCCGATCACCCGTCCGGTCTGGCCCACCTTCGGACCGGCCAGAAAGACATCAAAACCACCGCCCGAACCGAGGTCCAGCACAACTTGCCCGGGCTTGAGGTTGGCAATAGCGGTCGGATTGCCGCATGACAACCCCATGTTGGCCCCTTCCGGCAGGGCTCTGACTTCGTCGGCCGAGTAGCCGATCTGGCCAGCCAGTTCCAGCTCCGCGAATACGCCGCCGGCGAGCGCATC
>CAYSSA010000048.1:16068-19178 GCA_964433485.1 uncultured Tepidisphaeraceae bacterium
TCCCGTATATCCGCGGGCTCGTCCGTTCTCACTTTGTCGCAACAACCCATGGGAGTCTCCTTGCGGTTCAGCCATATGCCGTCAGGGCTTCGGGTAGTGTCCGAACGAAGGCCGCAATCTCGTCGCGTACACGCCGATAGTGTTGCAGGGCCTCCTCTTCGGAAGCGGCGGACTTCGCCAGCTTCGGCGGATCGTCAAACCCAACATGCACGACCTTCGCCTTGCCTCCAAGCCACAGAGGGCACGTCTCATTGGCGTGCCCGCACACCGTCACCACATAATCAAACGGTATATCCCGGAGGGAGTCGGCGCGCTTTGATTGGTGGCCGGAAATGTCAACACCCGCCTCGGCCATGACCTTCACGGCGTTGGGGTTCAGCCCATGCGTCTCGATGCCGGCAGAGTAGGCTTCAATGACATTGCTCTTGAGCGCTCGAGCCCAGCCTTCGGCCATCTGACTGCGACAGGAGTTGCCCGTGCAGAGAAACAGGACTTTGATCTTCACCGGTAACATGCGACCACCTCCTCCATGTTCTTCTTACGAACGCAACAGAGTCTCCTGGCGTCGGCCTTGATCGACGGTTCATCGGCCAGTGCTTCCAAGGTCCATCGCAGCGCCTTCCTGACGAGGGGCAGGGCCTCCCGTCCGGCCAGGCTGAAGTAGTGCCATCGACCCTCTTTCCTTCGCCTCACAAGCCCGGCCCGATGCAGCAGGTCCATGTGCTTGGAGACCGTCGAGGGCGACAGACCCAGCAGGTCGATGATCTGGCACAGGCACAGCTCGCCCCCGCGCAGAGAGAAAAGTGCCCGCACGCGGGTCGCGTCCGACAGGGCGCTGGTGACGGCTAGAAGCTTATCCATGAAATGCTCCGTTACTTCGCCAATCGACGAAGTATAGCGCGTCAAACCAATGAAAGCAAGCCCAATCGCGTTGGTCGGAGCCGCTTGCGCTGTTGATCCTTTCCCGGCGATCCCCGTGCGCAACGCGCCGCGGTTTCTCGACATACCCGCAGTCATCCGCGTTTCCGGCCCGCCGGTGGAGGTGGCCGGGAAGATCACGCCACTGTTGCCCCAGCCGCCCATTGCCGCGGTGAGTCTTTGCGGTGTGTAATAGTGACAGAAGTGCTACACGGAAAAGGAGTCCGACACATGCACATTCTCGCGGCCGACCCCTCTTCCCCTGGGATAAGCTCCCCGAGAGCCCCGACCTGATCGCCCTGCGATTCCTGCTAGACCTGTCGCCCGATCAGGAACGGCTGGGGCAGGCGCAGCACTTGAACATGCTGGTGCACCAGGCGATGGCCCAAAGGCCCGTGGACGACTCTGCATGACCGATCGAAAGCCGTTCGCGCAGCAACGGTCGTGGACCACGGTCCCAAGTCGCGGCTTGCTTTGCTCTCCTTGCGCGGTACAAAGCTGTAATGCGGACCGCGATTGCTTTGCTGTTATTGTGCCTTCTCCACGGGCGATGCCTCGCCAGTCATGCCGAAGCCTCGCAGCCGCACGGGGATGCCGCACACGCCGTCCACTCGACGCAGGCCGATCCAGAGCCCCATCCGATCCTGTCATCTGATACCGCATGGACTTCGCGAGTTGTTACGGCGATTGTCGTGCTTTTCGCCATGGCGGCCGCGATCGGTTCACTGGCAAGAGTCAGCCTGCCGGAAGAACCCCCTCAGCCCGATTCGCACGGTCATGATGACCACGACCACGATTCACAGGGCCACAGCGCTCATGACGCCCATCCAGCGACATCAAACGGGCATCATCAGGGTAGTCGTCACGGCTGATGACGCCGAGGGATTGAAGCGACGCTGATTGCCTCGTACTGTCTGCGAGTCCGCGAGTATAATCGGCCGCCATGCCTTACCAACCTTCTCGTCGTCTTTTTCTCGCGGCGGGCGCTGTCACTCTGACCGGGTGTCTTTCCGGCCGACGCCAGGGGCCGGCGATCGCCATTGCCGATCGACCATCAATTCCTTTTGGCGTTGCCAGTGGCGATGTCACGGCGGAATCCGGCATCATCTGGTCGCGTTCGGACCGCCCCGCGAGAATGCTCGTGCAATGGTCGACCACGGAATCATTCAAGGACTACCAGAGTGTTGTCGGGCCGGCTGCGACGCCGGAGACCGATTTCACAGCCTGCATCGACTTGCGTTCTCTCCCGCCCAATCAGCGCATCTTCTACCGCGTGACGTTTATGAGCATTGCCGATGCCAGGGCGGTTTCGGAACCTGTCGTGGGCACCTTTCGCACCGCGTCGCTGGCGTCGCGAAATCTCAAGTTCGCCTGGTCAGCCGACACCGCTGGCCAAGGCTGGGGAATCAACCTCGAGGCCGGCGGCATCCGCATCTATGAGACCATGCGATCAATGATGCCGGATTTCTTCATCCACAGTGGAGACAACATCTACGCCGACCAGCCGATCGAACCGGAGATTCGCCTGCCGGACGGCCGATTATGGAAAAACCTCACCACGCCGGGCAAGTCGAAAGTGGCCGAAACGCTGGAGGAATTCCGCGGCAACTATCAGTACAACCTGATGGACCAGAACATCCGCCGCTTCAACGCATCGATTCCCGTGTATTCACAGTGGGACGATCATGAGGTGCGGAACAACTGGTATCCCGGCCAAATACTGGAGGATCCGGCGTACAGGATTGAACGTCGCGTGGATGTGCTGGCTGCGCGCGCCCGACAGGCATATCTGGAGTACATGCCCATTCGCCGCTGCGCCGAAGAACCCGGTCGCATCTATCGAAGTTTCAACCTCGGCCCGCTTGCGGAGCTTTTCATTCTCGATGAGCGGTCATATCGCGGGCCGAACAACGAGAATCGCCAGGCCAGAATGTCGGAAGAATGCGCTTTTCTCGGGCGGGCGCAACTCGACTGGCTGAAACGGAAACTGACCGGTTCCGGATCGACCTGGAAGATCATCGCCAGCGACATGCCGATCGGCTACATTTGCAGTGACGGGCCCGGGCGATACGAGGCGTGTGCCAATGGAGATCATGGGATGCCCGCCGGGCGCGAGCTCGAGATTGCCGAGTTGTTGTCACATTGCAGGCAACAGGGCGTGCGCAATCTGGTGTTCCTGACGGCCGACGTGC
>CAYSSA010000048.1:19289-21421 GCA_964433485.1 uncultured Tepidisphaeraceae bacterium
TTCGGCCCAAGCCAACCCGATCGAACCTTCGGCCCCGAGGTGACTTGGCGGCTGCCAGGGCCCTATCTCGGTCATGGTCCGGCGGTGGGGCAGGCGTTCTTCGGCATGGTGGAGATCGATGCGCCGACGCAAACCCTGACCGTGAGGCAGTTCGATGCCTCCGGCGCTGAACTTCACCGGGTTTCCATCGAAGCGCGAACCGGGAAAGCGTGAACCGGCGCTCGGCGTCGTCAACAGATTCGTCTGTTCCGCGTCGCAATTTGCCGCGGAAACTACTGGCTGACCGGCACGAACACCAGGCACACCGGCGAGGGAGCCTTCAGTTCGGTACCTGTGGCCTTGAGTTCCCCGGTTTCCGAATTGATGCCAAAAACCAGAATGTTGCCAGTCTTCTGGTTGGCGGCCAGGAGCCACCTGCCGGTGGGGTCGATGTTGAAGTTGCGCGGTTGCTGCCCACCGGTGGGAGTGTGGCCCTTGGCGCTTAACCGTCCGGTGGAGCCATCAACCTCAAAGACGGCGATGGAATCGTGGCCACGATTGGATGCGTATACAAACTTCCCGTTCGGATGGACAAAGATCTCGGCGGTGGTTGTGGGGTCTTTGAATCCTGCCGGAAGGGTCGAGATGTTTCCGGTGGCCGTAAGTGAACCGCTGGTCGGGTCATAAGCGAAGGTCGTCACGGTCGAATCCAGTTCATTGACGCAATAGACGAGGTTCCTGGTCGGATGAAAAGCGATATGCCGCGGGCCGGCGCCCGGCGCCGTGATCCCGGCAGGGGGGTCGTTGGGGGTGAGCGTGCCGAGCGCTGTGTCGAGGCGGTAGACAAGTACCTTGTCCAGCCCAAGATCAGGCACCAACACTCTGTCGCCCGAAGGAGCGGGATAAATTCCGTGGGCGTGCGGCGCTTCCTGCCGGCGCGGATTTGGACCTTTGCCGGTGTGTTGAATAAACGACGAAGCCGGTTTGAGGCTGCCATCGACGTTGACGGGCAACACCGCCACGCTGCCCCCACCGTAATTGGCCACGAGAACGTTCCTGTTCTGGCGATCGAGGCTGACATGGCAGGGGCCCGGCCCCCCCGATGACTGGTTGCCAAGGGCCTTGAGCGATCCGGTCTGCCTGTCGATGGCGAAGGCACTGACGGCGCCGGCCGGCTTGCCCTCGAATCGGCTGATTTCGCCCACGGCATAAAGGCACTTGTTGGCAGCGTCCACAGCGAGGAATGTCGGATTCTGTATTGTTGCGGCCACGCCGACATACTGCACCTGGCCGGTTCCCGCATCCAGTTGCAGCAGGTGAATGCCGGGATTGGTCGGCGAGGTGTAGGTGCCTACGAAGACCCAATAGCGGTTCGTCTTGTCGGCCGCCGTCGCCTGGGGCGCGACAATCGCAGTGATGGCGAAGCTGAGCAGGGCGGCGAGAGCGAGAATGTTGGCCATTTTGGAATTCCTATGATGGACAATACGAAGCGGCAGTGTATTTGCCGGCGTCAGGAAAATATACCGCTTGTCGATCGCGGCGTTGGGCGCGTTGGGTAATGATGCCGCTGAGTCAGGAGGCTTTGCCATAGACAATCCGCCAAACGCAACATCGTTTGCTTGATCGCTTGTCTTGCCACGCCTTGGTATTATCATGCCGACATCAGTATTACCCGGCCGGCAGTAAAGGACCCCAAGGCTATGCATATTCCCGACGGCTTTCTCGATCCCAAGACCGCCATCGCGACCGGCGCGCTCGCCGCAGGCGGATTGGGCGTGGCCCTGCGACAGGCCAGGCTGTCGCTGCATCCCCGGCGAGTGCCGCTGCTGGGTCTGTCGGCCGCCTTTGTATTCGCGGCGCAGATGATCAACTTTCCCGTCATTGGCGGCACCTCGGGGCATCTGATCGGAGCCGTTCTGACCGCGGCGCTGCTCGGCCCCAGCGCGGCCGTCATCGTCATTGCCGCCGTGCTCATCGTGCAGTGCTTCATGTTTGCCGACGGGGGTGTCACTGCTCTGGGCGCGAATGTCTTCAACATGGCTGTTGTCGGTGGAGTCGGAGGCTGGGCGGTGTTTGCGCTGGTGAGCCGCGCGGCTCCCGGGTTGTTTGGCCGCGTTCTGGGCGAGACCTTTGCCGCCTGGTGCGGCACGGTT
>CAYSSA010000048.1:21537-22578 GCA_964433485.1 uncultured Tepidisphaeraceae bacterium
GAGGGTCTGATTACGGCCCTGGTCCTGACGGCCATCGGCAAGTCCAGACCCGAGCTTCTCGGACTGTCCGCATCAGAGGCTTGGGGACTCGAAGCGAATTTGCGCCTCCCGACGCACCCGGGGGCGCAGCCAGAGTGCGGTCGCCGCGAGAGCGTCGCATCTCTGGTGATGTTTGGCTTGCTCATCGGCCTCGGTCTTGCGCTGTTCGTGGCGCCGTTCGCCTGTTCCTGGCCCGATGGGTTGGACCGAACGGCTCAACTTCTCGGCTTCGAGAACAAAGCCCGAGAGGAAGCGCTTGTGTCGGCGCCGGCCGCCGACTACAAGGTTCCAGGAATCGGCTCGGAAGCCCTGGCGACATCGCTTGCGGGAGCGGCCGGCACCATCGTGGCATTTGTACTCGCGTGGGTGCTGGCTCGAGTTCTGGTTCCGAATACCGACCCGCCCAAGGCGGCAGAAGCTGGCTCCTCACAGTAGAATCACCTCGTGCGCCAATTCCTGCAAGATGCTCATCGTCACGGTGACAGCCCGGTTCATCGACTTCCGGCCGTCGTCAAGCTCGTTTCGTCGCTGCTGATCGTGGTGGCTGTCGCCATGTTGCCCCCGGCGCATGGGAGACATCTTTTCTGGCCTGCCATGGCCTTGACGCTGATTGCCCTCGCCAGCCGAATTCCTGTTCGCTGGCTGCTTGGTCGATTGCTGCTGCTCGAGCCGTTCGTGCTGGGCGTCGCGGTGCTGGCGGTCTTTCAGCCGGGCGGATGGCGCACGATGCTGTTTCTCATGGCCAAATGCACCCTCTGCCTGTTGACTATGATCCTGCTCTCGGGCACGACGCCCTTTTCCGACCTGCTGCGGGTGCTGCGGCGGGCGCGGGCGCCCGGGCTGATGGTGACAACGCTTGCGCTGATGCATCGCTATCTCTTTGTGCTCGCCGAGGAGGCTCATCGCATGAAACGCGCCCGCGCCAGCCGATCCTTCACGCGAAAGCCCGCACGCCGCTGGCGAACCCTTGCCACCGTCATCAGCCAGCTCTTCATTCGCGCC